>NZ_JBEZJY010000040.1:0-89882 GCF_040651415.1 Streptomyces sp. NPDC048484 | reverse complement strand
CCACGTCCAGGAGGCCCCGGGCCGCCAACCAAAAGACCTCACCGACTACGCCCGCGAGGCCGCCGCGCCGGCGTCTGGACCCGTATAGCGGATGGCAGGAACAGGCTTGACCGTGCCGGCCATCCGCAACGGTGCTCGGCGCGTCTCTGACCGCCGCTGAGGCCTTGTTTCCGTCTGACCAAAGGCGGATCAAGCTTGTTCTTTATGGTCTGAGTTGGTTTCGTTCGATGATGCTCTCGGGTCGTTTCACGGTCTTGCCCACGTCGTAGCGGGTGGCGGGCCGCCGGTTCTTCGAGCCAAGTGGCCGTCCCGGTCCGGGTGTTGAGGGTTTGGTGCACGGGCCGGACAGTGCAGGTGCGGGCGGAGGTTCCGAAACCCCCGGCGGACTCGGGCCGGGCTGAGCCGGCCGGGCTCGGCGGGCTTCTCCCACGGCCGCCGCAGGTCGGCGGCTGCCCCGCGCAGGAGGCGGATCTGGGTGTGCGCGGCGATGATCAGCCAGGTCCAGCGCTCGCCGGCCTCGGGGGTTCGCAGCCTCGGACGGGTCCAGCCGAGGGTCTGTTTCATCAGCCTGAAGAGGTGCTCGATGTCGAACCTGCGCAGAAACGCCTGCCAGCGCACGTCGACGTCCTCGCTGTCCAGGCCGGTGGCGGACGACCAGAGCCAGAGCGGGAGCGGGTCGCCTGCGCCGGGCAGGCGGTCGACCTGGAGGCGGATCAATGTGCCCTCGATGATGGGGAGTTCGCCGGTGTGATCGATCCAAGCGGAACGGGTGGTCAGGCGGGGGTGGATGCGGTCCCAGGCCATCGCGCGGGCGGTGCCGTACCGGTCGGTGACCTGCGTCGTGGCCGCGTCCGGCTCACCCCAGGTGTCCGGCTTGGCGAAGCGGAACTCCTTGCCGTGCTTCGGCCGTCGCCCGCCCTGGGGATAGGCCAGGGCGTGCTCCTTGAGCGTGGGTGTCGGCCGTCGCATGACGCGGTCGGAGCGCATCCGTCCCAGCACCTCGACCGGGAGGCCGTCGAGGAGGTGGGCCATGCGCGGGGCGTCGTAGCCGGCGTCGAAGACGATGAGGATGTCGCGGTCGCCTGCGTGCCAGCGGCCCATCTCGATCAGATCCACGACTACGCGACGGAGCTGGGCAGCGGTGACCTCGGCGCTATCGTCCTCGGGTCCGAGGCGGACGGCGTCCAGGAGCTGGCATCAGGACGTCCGGCCCGACTCGAGGGCGGCAACGAAGGAGTACGGCCAGCTGGGGATGAACTGGTCCGAGGGCCGTCCGCTGCGGCCGTAGCCGTGGCAGAAAAGGCGGTCCGTGCTGGTCGGCGCGTCCGGGCGGAGCCAGTTACTGACGTCCACCGCCAGGACCAGGCGCCCGTCGGCGGCGCGCGGCATCGGCAAACCGGCCAGCACCTGGCGCATCCGGGGCACGTCCACGTTCCCGCAGTTCAGCGCCTCGTACATCGCGCCGTGCCCGCGCCGGTGCTCAGCCACCAGCGTCAGGTCCACCGGCGAAGTCACCGGACCGTCCGCGCACAGCAACGCGTCCGTGAGGTCGAACAGTTCGTCCCCGCGCGCGGTCAGGCAGTCGAATAAGTCCTCCCGGAAGCGTGACGCTTGCGCGAACGCTTCCCCGGGACCGGCGTCAGGCAGCAGACTCACTTTCACGGCCTTCGTCTCGATCGGTGCACCTTGGTCGGAGCACATGATCAGACGAAGGCCGCCCCAGCGTCCGGCGAACGCCCAGGTGAGTGGCCTAGTGCGAGGCCCATTTCGACCTCGGATCATAAAGAACAAGGTAAGTGCCCGGCGGCACAGCGCGTCAGCGCTCCAGCCGTGCCACCCGGCCCTTCTCGCCGGAGGCCCAGCAGGCCTGTGCCTGGGTGCAGTCCACGGTGTCGTACGAGCCGGTGTCCAGCGTGCGCCAGGTGCGGCCGCCGTCCGTGGTGAGGTCGGTGCCGGTGGGGCCGACCGCGAGCGCGGAGGTGCGGCTGTGCGGGAGCCAGGTGACGCCGGAGCGGTAGGCGGCCGGCGGGGTGGTGGCCGTGGCCCAGGTGCGGCCGCCGTCGCGGCTGACCGCCGCCGCCCTGGGCGAGGCCTGGTCGGCGCGGTAGTCGCCGCCGACCGAGATGCCGTGCGTCCGGTCGCGGAAGGCGAGGGCGAAGACCCCGCGGGCCGGGTCTCCCGCCGGGATCGGGCTGTCGCCGGCGGTCCAGGTGAGGCCGCGGTCGGAGGAGTGCAGCACCCGCGCGCGCGTGGCGCCGCCCGTGGCCAGCCACACGTCACGCGGCCCCGAGCTGACCAGACACTGCCCACTGGCCGCGAAGCCGGCCTCGCCCTCCTGGGCCGCGGGCATGCCCGCGCTGGGCAGCACCTTCCAGGAACGGCCGCCGTCGCTGGTCGACAGGATGCGGAACTTCCCGTCCACCGGGTCACTCATCGCCAGGCCGTGGCGCCGGTCGAAGAAGGTCATGCAGTCGTAGAAGGCCTTGGCGTCGGTGTTGCGGAAGGACTCCGACCAGGTCGCGCCGCCGTCCTCCGTCCGCAGGACCCTGGACGCCTCGCCCTCGCCGATGGCCAGCACCACGGCACGCCTGCCGTCGAAGGCCTCGACGTCGCGGAACTCCAACTCGGCGGCCCCGGGCGGCGATACGTTTCGCCAGCTCGCGCCGCCGTCGCTGGTGCGCAGTACGGTGCCCTTGGACCCGGCCAGCCAGGCGGTGTTCCGGCTGACGGCGGAGAGCCCGCGGAAGCGCGCGTCCGTGCCGCTGTCCTTGAGCTCCCAGTGTGATGGTCTTCCGCCGTTCGGTCCGTGGTCCGCGGGTCCGTTCGCCTGTGCCGGCGCCGTGAGTGCGGCCGCGAAGGCGGCTCCGCACACCCCCATGGTCAACAGGTTTCTCGTGAATCCCTTGTTACTCGTGCGTCGCGTCTTCCCCAAGCCACTCATGGCGGGCGAAGCTAGCCCACTCCCCCACTCACGTCCAGATGCCCCGGGAGGCATCAGCGATGACCCTGGAAATCAGCGATCACTCCTGTGATTGAAAGGCGGTGACAGAGGTCACTCGGAGTTCATGCGACTTCGCAGGCACGGATTGGCCGGTTCCGACGTCCTTACAAGTAACCCGGCTCTTCCGTCCGCAGTTCGTCCGTCCGTCACAAGGGAGCAAGGCGTTGTCCACCGTCATCGAGCAGCCCGTAGAGGCCCGCCTCGTCGCCGCCGCGCCGCGGATGCCGAGCATTCCCGCGACACTCGGCTACGATCCGCGCGATCCCTTCGCCGTCCGCATGTCCTTCCCGGCTCCGTCCACCCTCGAAGGCGTGGAGGTGTGCTGGACCTTCGCCCGCGAGCTGCTCGCCTCGGGGCTGGAGGAGGAGGTGGGACACGGGGACGTGCGGGTGCGGCCGTACGGATACGACCGCATCGTCCTGGAGTTCCACGCCCCGGAGGGCACCGCTGTGATCCACGTGCGCGCCGGCGAGCTGCGGCACTTCCTGGAGAGTTCGACGGAGCTGGTACCCGTCGGCCTGGAGCACATGTACCAGGATCTCGACCACGGGCTCGCCGAACTGCTGCGCGACTCCTGCTGAGGTTCCCACCTGCCGACTTTCTGAGGCTCTGACTTTCTGACGCTCTGGGAGGCGCCCGTAGACGTAGGCGCTCGTGGACGGGGGCGCTCGTGGACAGTTGCCGTGCGGTGCTCCGTGACGGACGGAGTTCAGTTCCCAGGTGCCCCAGGCGTCCCTGAAACCCCCGGTGCCGCCATCGCCACGGCCACCGCCGACCGCACCTCCTGGACCGCCTGCTTCAGCGCCGGAGTCGCCGCCCCGCTGCGTACGGCCAGGGCTTCGACCCGCTCCTCGTACTGCCGCCGCTCCCTGCCCGACAGGAGCGTGCGCAGTTCTGCCGCGGCTGCGAGGGCGACGAACGCCGCGTCCCGCTCGGACACCTCGTCGACGGGCACCGGTCCCTCCAGCACCAGACGGGCCTCCTCGCGCAGCCCGTCCACGACGGCGACGCGGTCGATCTCGTACTCCACGGACGGAAAGACGCCCAGCACCCGCGTCTTCTCGGCGCGCAGGTAACCGTCGGCGGCGAGCTGCGCCTGTACGGCGTCCAGCGTGATGCGGGCCCGCAGGCTGACCCAGGTCTTCCACTTGTGCGGCCGGGACTCCTCGATGAGTTCCAGGAGCCCGTCCAGGACCGGGTCCCCGGTCCGGCCGTCCGGATCCGTGGGCGTGGCGACACCGTCCGTGTCGGCCAGCAGCCCGCGCTGCGCCAGCTCGGTGAGGGCGCCGGCCCGGACCAGGTGCGGGACCTGGGACTCGCCGGTGACCTTGCGTTTCGTGGTGTCCCAGGCCAGCAGGTAGAGACGGGCGGGCAGCGAGAGCGGACCGTTGGGCACGGGATCTCCTTCGGACAATCGTCGACCGACCGGCGTCAAGGTCAGGGACGGAATCGGGGTCGGGGTCGGGGTCGGGGTCAAGGTCAGGGACGGAATCGGGGTCGGGGTCGGGGGCACGTTAATTCGTTGACAGCGGCCTGCCCCACTCCTACGGTTCATAGCGGTCCTGTTGTCGCCGAACGGAGAAGGACGTTGCTCGTCTGAGGTCATGAGACACCGCGTCACACACGTTTTTGTGTGTGCGCAGCGTGCGACCTCGGCTCCGAGCCGTCCCGCGGAACAGGGCTTTTCCCGTGTTCCGCGAATGCCCCGAAGGACTCCGTCCTTCCGGCCGTCGCCGCCCGCCGGTGTCTCGATACGTGTCGTCCTGACCGCATCAAGCACTGCGAGGCCCGTATGTCTAGTGCCCCCACTTCCATCACCTGCACCTCCCTCTCCTTCTCCTGGCCGGACGGCACCTCGGTCTTCGAGGACCTCCAGGTGGCCTTCGGTCCCGGCACGACCGGGCTCGTCGGCGTCAACGGTTCGGGGAAGTCGACCCTGCTGAAGCTGATCACGGGGGAACTCACTCCGGCCGACGGCACCGTTCGTGTCGCGGGCGAGGTCGGCCGGCTCCCGCAGAACGTCACCCTCGACACCGGACTACGGGTCGACGAGGTGCTGGACATCGCCGCCAAGCGCGCCGCGCTGCACGCCATCGAGGCGGGCGACGTGTCCGAGGAGCACTTCGACGTCGTGGGCGACGACTGGGACGTCGAGGAGCGCGCCGTGGCGACGCTCGGCGAACTCGGCCTCGGCCACATCGGTCTCGACCGCACCATCGGCGAGGTCTCGGGCGGCGAGTCGGTCCTGCTGCGCCTGGCCGCGCTCCTGCTGCGCCGGCCCGACGTACTGCTCCTCGACGAGCCCACCAACAACCTCGACCTGTACGCGCGCCGACGGCTGTACGCGGCCGTCGA
Source organism: Streptomyces sp. NPDC048484 (assembly GCF_040651415.1). Lineage (NCBI taxonomy): Bacteria > Bacillati > Actinomycetota > Actinomycetes > Kitasatosporales > Streptomycetaceae > Streptomyces > Streptomyces sp. NPDC048484. The sequence goes on along the minus strand of NZ_JBEZJY010000040.1, from coordinate 84,526 downwards.
GGCCTGGTCCGGAGTCATGGTCGTGGTGAGCCATGACCGTGAACTCCTCGACCTGGTCGACCAGATCGCCGATCTGCGCTCCGGTGAGGTCACCTGGTACGGCGGCAACTACTCGGCGTACGAGGAGGCCCTCGCCACCGAGCAGGAGGCGGCCGAGCGTATGGTGCGCGTCGCCGAGTCCGACCTGAAGAAGCAGAAGCGCGAACTGGCCGACGCGCAGGTCAAGCTGGCCCGTCGCAAGCGCTACGGCCAGAAGATGTTCGAGCAGAAGCGCGAGCCGAAGATCGTGATGGGGGCGCGCAAACGCGCGGCCCAGGAGTCCGCGGGAAAGCACCGCATCATGCACGAGGAGAAGCTCGCCGAGGCGAAGGAGCGGCTCGACGACGCCGTGGACGCCGTGCGGGACGACGACGAGATCCGCGTCGACCTGCCGTACACGGCCGTGCCGCCGGGCCGTACCGTCCTCACGCTCCTGGACCTGGAGCTGGCGTACGGAGCGAGCGTGGCGGGCTCCTTCGATCTGCGCGGGCCCGAGCGGATCGCGCTGGTCGGACGCAACGGCGCGGGCAAGACGACCCTGCTGCGGACCATTGCCGGGGAGCTGGAGCCCGTCTCCGGGGAAGCGCGGGCGCATGTGCCGCTGCGCTTCCTGCCCCAGCGACTGGACGTGCTCGACGACGAGCTGACGGTCGCCGAGAACGTGGCCCGTTTCTCGCCGGGCGCCACCAACAACCGGGTCCGGGCGCGGTTGGCCCGCTTCCTGTTCCGGGGCGCCCGGGCCGACCAGCGCGCGGCGACGCTCTCCGGTGGCGAGCGCTTCCGGGCGGCCCTGGCCGCGCTGATGCTCGCCGAGCCGGCGCCGCAGCTCCTGATGCTCGACGAGCCGACCAACAACCTCGACATGGCGAGCGTCCGGCAGCTCACCACGGCCCTGGACTCGTACGAGGGAGCGCTGATCGTGGCCGGCCACGACGTGCCGTTCCTGGAGTCGATCGGCGTCACGCGCTGGTTTCTGATGGAAGGAGAACTCAAGGAGATCACGCCGGAAGCTGTCGGGTATCCCGGCCAGTCGGGTATCCCGGCCAGGGGACGAAGACATGATCAGGTGCGGGGCACATGGCGACATACGGGGGCATACGACGGAGGGCCTCCGCCCCGCGCCCGGGGGGACTGTTGCGACCTCGGCATGGGCTGCATGATGTGCGGGACGCACCCTGCCGAGACGGAGACCCGCACGTGCCCAGCCAGAAAGCCCTGATCCGCCGTCCCGGCCCCGGCCTGGCCGAAGGTCTCGTCACGCACCTTGAGCGCACGCCGGTCGACGTCGGCCTGGCGGTCGAACAGTGGGAGGCGTACGCGCAGGCGCTGCGCACGCACGGCTGGGAGACCGTCGAGGTGGAGCCCGCCGACGACTGCCCGGACGCCGTGTTCGTCGAGGACGCGGTGGTCGTCTTCCGCAACGTGGCCCTGATCGGCCGCCCGGGCGCGGAGTCCCGGCGCGGCGAGATCGCGGGGGTCGAGGAGTCGGTTGCGCGGCTCGGCTGCTCGGTGAACTGGGTGTGGGAGCCGGGCACGCTCGACGGCGGCGACGTCCTGAAGGTCGGCGACACGATCTACGTGGGCCTCGGCGGACGCACCAACGGAGTCGGCATCCAGCAGCTGCGGGCCACCTTCGAGCCGCTCGGCGCCCGGGTCGTCGCCGTACCGGTGAGCAGGGTGCTGCACCTGAAGTCGGCCGTCACCGCGCTGCCGGACGGCACGATCGTCGGGCACGAGCCACTGGTGGACACACCGTCGCTGTTCCCGCGCTTCCTGGCGGTGCCGGAAGAGGCCGGCTCCCATGTCGTCCTGCTGGGCGGCGGGAAGCTTCTGATGGCGGCGAGCGCGCCCAAGACCGCCGAACTGTTCGCCGGCCTCGGCCTCGAACCCGTCCTCGTCGACATCAGCGAGTTCGAGAAGCTGGAGGGGTGTGTGACATGCCTCTCGGTCCGGCTGCGGGACCTGTACTCCTGAGAAGTGCTGCTGAGAATCCGAAGGGCCCGGCGTACGGCCCCCGGACCTGCGTATCCGCCGGACGGGTGGGCTCCGATTGAGTACCGCGTCGATCTTCGGCGAGATCGTTGCTGATCAGGGCTCTTTACTGTGCGCTTAACCTACGGCATCGTAACCTACGGATACGTAGCCTACGATGCCGTAGGTTGTGTGAACGCTCAGTATTTACGTCCCCCCTGGAGCCCCCGTGACGATCACTTCTCCCCATCTCGGCAGCCCGTCCTCCGACTGGACCGACGCCCGCCTGCTGTACGCGCTGGAAGAAGTGGTGGAGACCGAGCTCAACCGTCATCTGAAGGTCGCCAAGGACTGGATGCCGCACGAGTACGTGCCCTGGTCCGACGGTCGCAACTTCCCCGGAATCTTCGAGGACGGCGAGGCCTGGAGCAAGGAACAGTCCAAGGTCACCGAGCTCGGCCGTATCGCGCTGGTCGTGAACCTCCTGACCGAGGACAACCTGCCCAGCTACCACCACGAAATCGCTTCTCTCTTCGGCCGCGACGGCGCCTGGGGCACCTGGGTGCACCGCTGGACCGCCGAGGAGGGCCGCCACGGCATCGTGATGCGCGACTACCTGCTCGCGTCGCGCGCCGTGGACCCGGACCAGCTCGAAGCCTTCCGCATGATGCACATGAGCGAGGGCTTCGAGTCGGACAACCGGCACTCGATGCTGCACTCCGTCGCGTACGTCGCCTTCCAGGAACTCGCGACCCGCGTCTCGCACCGCAACACCGGACACCAGTCGGGCGACCCCGTGTGTGACCGCATGCTGGCGCGCATCTCGACCGACGAGAACCTGCACATGGTCTTCTACCGCAACCTGCTCAAGGCCGCGTTCGACCTCGCCCCCGACCTGACCATGCAGGCTGTGCGGGACGTCATCGTCCAGTTCCGGATGCCCGGACACGGCATGCCCGGCTTCGAGCGCGCCGCCGCGCAGATGGCGATCGGCGAGGTCTACAACATGCGGATCCACCACGACGACGTGCTGATGCCGATCCTTCGCCACCTCAAGGTTCTGCAGATCGACGGGCTCGGCGCTGAGGGCCTCAAGGCACAGGAAGAGCTCGGCCTCTACATGGGTGGCCTGGACGCCGAGGCCCTCAAGTTCGACGAGAAGCTCGCGGCCCGCAAGGCCCGCATGGCGGCCCGCGACGCCGCCAAGTGACCACTGCGAAGTGATCGCCGCAGAGTGACCCCCCGCGGGGTGATCGAGGCGAAGTGACCTCCGCGGAGTGACCCATTGCCCCGGTTCCGGCGCGTGCGCCGGAACCGGGGCAATGGGTCACTCGTACGCCGTCACCTGGGCCAGCGCCGCGTCGCGGACGTCGGCCACCGGGTGGCGGCGCAGTGCTCTCAGCTGTGCGCGCCACGGCTGCCCCCAGTCCGTACGGGCGCCGAGTGCGGCCGTGAGAGCCATGGCGAGCAGTCCCTCGCTGTGACCGCCGTGCGCGGTGAGCCGGTGGGCGGCGCCGAGCAGGATCCCGGCGTCGCCCTCGTGCGTCCTGCGGCGCAGCCGGTCGGCGAGTTCGGAGGCGGTCCTCGACGCGAGCGCCGGCCGCCCCTGCGTCAGCGCGGCCAGCCGGGTCAGGGCCGCGTCCACCTCTTCCGCCTCCGTGTCCAGGTCGAGATGGACCACCGTGATCGTGGCGGCCTGCGGCACGAACGCGTCGTACCGCGCGAGCAGCCCGGCGGCTCCGAGGGCCGCCTCACGGATGGGCCCGGGGGTCGTCCGGGCCTGCTGCGCGAGACGCTCGACGAGGTGGTCGACGCGCTGCCGGGCGGGGCGATCCCGACGGGGCTCGGCGTCGGTGCGGGCCGGCCGGTCCCTCTGAGGCTCGGAGTCGGTCACCGTCTCGGTCTCGGTCTCGGTCGCCGTCTCGGTCGCCGTCTCGGTCGCCGCCAGCGCGTGCAAGGCCTCCCGCACTCCACCGGCTCCCCTCGCCGAGCCCGCCGCCGCGACCACCAGACCCTGGACCGCGGTCCGCCAGCTCGTGCGGTTCGACAGGTCCGCCGAGGCGGCGGCCAGGGCGGTGTGCGCGTCGGGGCACCACGGTGCCCATCGCGCCAGGGCGTCGTAGGCGAGGACGGCGGTCGGCGGGTCGTCGGTCGTGGATACATCCCGCACGAGCCGGGCATACCGCTCGCGGTGGCGTTCCGGCAGGTCGAGGGGCTCGACGCGCAGCACGGCGGCGCGGAGAACGGGTTCGGCTCCGGCGGCGTCGTGGAGCAGCGTCCACACGGGTTCCTCGGCGAGCAGCGAGCCCGCGAAGGCGACGCACGCGGCACGTACGTCGAGGTGGGCACCCGGTCGCCGGTACGCCTCGCTGAGGAGCCGTCCGGCCGCCGGGGCCGGGAGCCGGGCCGCGGCGAGGCGGGCGGCCTCCTTGCGGCTGGTCACCTTGGTGTCCGGCGCGAACAGCACCTCACGCAGCCGGTCCGCGAGCAGGGAGGGCGCCACGTGCCGGGACGCCCTCGTGGCCGCGTACACCGCGACGCGCGCCCGGTCGCCGCCTGCGTGCGCGAGCAGGTCGGGGAGCGCTTCACCGGGCAGGTCGGTGTGGGCGAGCGCGCCGAGCGCGGCCTCCGCGAGCACGGTGTTCCGCGAGCCGGTCCAGCGCCGCGCGAGCCCGGCGCCCCGGCCCGGCACCCTCGCGGCCTGCTCGATGGCCGCCACCCGGGCATACGCCGGCAGCCCCGCGTCGGCGGCCGACTCGGCCAGCCGCCGGGCGACGGCGTCCTGCTGGCGTGGCAGCCAGCGTCGTACGTCATGACTCACGGGCACGGTCCACGGACTGCCCCTGGTGAGGAAGCGCCCGTACGGCGGGGTGTCCGACAGGAGTACGTCGAGGAGGTCGGTGCGGCGGCGGGTGAGCACGGCCAGGACCGGCCACAGCGCACCTGCCGAGTGGTCGAGCGCGAGAACGCGCGCGACCCGCACGTCCCGGGTGGCAGGCGGTTCCAGCCACAGCTCGACGGCGTCGCGCACGGTCGCGTCGTTCCCGAACCGGATGGCCTGCCACAGGAGTTCCTCCAGGTCGGTCATTCCGGCGGCGCGGCGTCCCACGGCCCGGGCCAGCGCGAAAGCGAGGCTGTAGTCGGCCTTCTCCGCCCCGGCCTCGATCCAGGGCCGCAGCGCCTCGTACACCTGGTGTTCCTGTCCCCGGCGCACGGTCGCGTCGAGCCGGCCCAGGTCGGCGCCACCGGTGTTGCCGGAGATCCGTACGAGAGTGCGCAGGGCCCAGTTGACCAGCTCCCGCGATCCGCCCGCGGCATGCTCCCGGAGCACGGACACGGCCAGTTCGCTGAGGTTGCGCCGGGTGCCCGGTGAGGAGTCCCGGGCGTCGACGGCGTCGGCGACGATCCTGTCGAGGTACGGCTCGGCGTCCTCGGTGAACAGTGCGGGCGCGATACGGGACACCGCCCACAGGGCGGGCTGCCGCACCGGATCCTGCTCGTTGCGGAGCCGGGCGGACTCCTTCAGCACGGAGGTGACGGCCGCCGGGTCGCCGGATCGGGTGGCGTTGCCGATGAGCAACGGCCAGGCCAGGGCCCGGTCCTCGGCTGCGGGACGACGGGTCGCCTGGACGAGCCGGTCGCGCACCTGGGCGACCGGCAGGTAGGACTCGGCGAGCAGGACGATGTTCCACGCCGCGCCGCTCTCGCGCGCCGCATCGGCCATGCGTCGCGCCTCCTCGGCGACACAACTGCGCGGCAAGGACTCAAGAATGACGGCGTCGACGGTGCTGCCCCGGGGGCCCCGGGGGCCCCGGCCGGCCATCGCATCGGTGTAGAAGGCGTACCGGCGAGCGGGCCGCAGCGCCGCGAGAAAGACGGCCAGATCACCCGACTCGGCCAACGCCCGCCCGAACGAGACGAGTTCCCCGCCTTCCCCGTCCCTCCCTTCCCCCTCGTCCCTCTCGTTCTCCAACCGCACCAACCTGCGCAGCAGCGAAGGACTGCGTACGGCGCCGTACGGGAGGGTCTCGCCCGCGAGGAGCAGTCGGAGCACCCGCTGCGGAGCGACGGCCGCGAACGCGCCCAGCTGGTTGTGGAGTTGCTGCGGGAGCGTGACGGGTGCGAAGCGCTCGACCAGCTCCAGCGCACGCGACGGCTCGCCGGGCACAGTGACCGTCACCGCCCGCACGTACCGCCGCCACCAGGCATCGCGCAGCGACGGAGGCAGCGCGGCCAACTCGCCTTCGATCGCGTCCAGCAGGACCCCGGCGTGCCGTTTACCGAGGGCCGTCCATCCGCGCACCGCGTGGAAGAGCGAGGGCAACAGCCGGGCGACCGTTGCCGGCGAGCACCCCGGGAGCAGCCGCGCCGCCTCCGCGTCGCCCCATTCGTCTCGCAGCCGGTCGACGAGCCGGTCCGCCAGCGCGGTGCGTTGCCCCACGACCACGGCACGCAGCAGGTCCCGGCGTATCACCTCGGGGGCGTCGGCCAGCGCCGACTCGTAGGCGGAGTCGGGCACATGGAGGCAGTCGGCCACGCGCAGCGCGTGTCCGCGCACGAAGGAGTCCGGATCGGCGATCCGTGCCCCGATCCACCCGGCGTCCCTGCTGACGGCCGCCGCGACCACAGCAAGCCCTCGCTCGTACGGCCCGCGCGCTTCGAGCTCGTCCAGCAGTGGACGCGCTTCGTCCAGCTCCTGGACTCTGGCGGCGAGTTCACGCATGCGGAGCGGATACGGCAGCGGATCGAGGGCGTTCAGCAGGCTCTCGGCCTGATGCCGCGGCGTGTGGACCATGAGGTGGATTGTGCCTGCCGGGAACCTCGACGCGCGCCTGATTACCGATGCGCACCCGGTGCCGCACGGGCCCCTCAGTGCTGGGCGCGTCGGAGGCTTAGCCGTTCCTTCTCGGACAGGCCGCCCCAGACGCCGAAGCGTTCGTCATGGCTGAGCGCGTACTCGAGACACGCGGAGCGCATCTCGCACAGCCCACAGATCTGCTTCGCCTCCCGCACCGAGCTGCCTGGCTCGGGAAAGAAGAATTCGGATCCGGTCTGGGCGCACAGTGCCTCTTCCTGCCAGGACAGGTCGGGTACGGCGGTGGTGTCGGTGTGCATGCCGGCGACTGTGCCTCGCCGCGAAAAACGTTCGATCAACGCCGGATCAACGAGCGTCCGGCCATCGCGTCACCGGCCCGCGAGGCCCGCGACGGACGTGAGGCCAGAGGCGTCATGGGATCCGATGATGCCCCCGGTGTCGAACGAGCGCACAGCGGCACGCGGCAGGATCACAAGGATTTCTCAAGCCGTGAGCCCCTGCAGGCAAGGGACACGCCCTCGGGCCCGCCCAGCAGCAGGTCAGGCTCCCACCGGCGCCGGCCGGTCGCGAAGGGGGCCGGCCGTCCCGCGGCACCAGCGGCTGCGCTCCGGCAGCGATTGTCAGTGGGCGGTGCAAGACTCGGCAGTACAGGCAAGTGGACCTCTCAAGGAGGGCAACATGCTCACCACCCGTTTCGTCACCGGCGCTCCGAACTGGGTCGATCTCGGCACCAGCGATATCGACGGCGCCACATCCTTCTACAACGGTGTCTTCGGCTGGGACTTCGTGTCGGCGGGACCCGAATCCGGCGGTTACGGCTTCTTCCGGCTTGCCGGGAAAACCGTGGCGGGCGGTATGCAGACCACCCCCGAGCAGGGTCCGCCGTCATGGACCGTGTACTTGCAGAGCCCGGACGCCGACGCCACGGCCAAGGCGGTCGAGCAGGCCGGGGGGAGTGTGCTGATGGCACCCGACGACGTCATGGACAAGGGCCGTGCGGCCATCCTCGCCGACAGGGCGGGCGTCCACTTCGGCCTCTGGCAGCCTGCCGCGCGCCGCGGCGTCGACGTGGCGGGTGAGCCGGGCTCTCTGTGCTGGGTCGAGCTCTACACACCGGACATCGCCGCGGCTGCCGCGTTCTACAACTCCGTGCTGGGCCTGGAGACCTCGGCCGTGCCGTTCCCCGGCGGCACCTATACCTGTATCAACCCGTCGGAGGGCGGCGAGGACGCCATGTTCGGCGGTGTCGTCCCACTGGCCGACGACCCGGCGGAGCAGGAGGCGGGGGCGTACTGGCTGCCCTACTTCGAGGTCACGGACACGGACGCCGTGGTCGCGAAGGTCCAAGAACTGGGTGGCACGGTCCGCATGCCCGCCACATCCGTGGACGGCGTCGGCCGGATGGCCAAACTCGCCGACCCGTACGGGGCCCGCTTCGCGGTGATCAAGAGCGAGCCGGCACTGGGCTGACGACCTGCACGAACCCCGGCCGCCCGCCTGACCGGTGACCGATACGGGCGGCCGGCGACGCCGACTGCCTGCCCGTCCACGGTCGACGGGCAGTGTTCAGCTGTAACGGCCCGCGACCAGAGGGAGCGACTCGGTGCCGCCGACCGGATGCCGCGGCATCATTCCGCCCCTCCACACCCACCCGAGCCGTCGACAACTTCTGAAGGCACGGAGTTTTCGAGAGCGCTCTCAGTCATAACCCTTGACGCTTCAACTCCCCCTGGGAACAGTGGTGATCCGCAGAGGGCGGATGCCCCACTCATCGGCCCGTCTCTGCCTCCCCCCACGCCCCAGGAGACCCCGTGATCTCACGCCGAACGTTTCTGACCGGAACCGCGGCCGTCACCGCCGCCGTCGGCTACCCCGTCTGGGGAAGCGCTCTCAGCCCGACGGCCGAGGCCGCTCCCGCAACCTGTGAACTCGCCCTCAAGAACAACTCGTTGCCCGGTACGGTCCGCGCGTACGTCACCGGTCACGAGCAGTCGACGGGCAACTGGATCCTGCTGCGCCCGGACGGCAGCGTCTACCGGCCCACCTCGCCCTCGGCACCGCAGACACCGCTGCCCGTCGACTGCGCCATCCCGCTCGGCGCGGCAGGCTCCGCCCCCACGGTGTTGACGCTGCCGCAGATGTTCGGCGCCCGCGTCTACTTCGTACGCGACACCACGCTCGACTTCTTCCTCAACCCGGGCCCCTCCCTGGTCGAGCCCGCGTTCGCCACCCCCACCGACGCGAACTACGGCAAGACCTGGTCGTTCTGCGAATTCACGTTCAACACCGAGCAGTTGTACGCCAACATCAGCTACGTCGACCTGGTCACCGCGCTGCCGATCGGTCTCACCCTGGAGGGCGACGCCACGCACACGGTGGCCACGCTGCCCGACGGCGCCGTCGACAGGATCGCCGCGGACCTCACGGCGCAGGCCGCCAAGGACGGCCAGCCCTGGGACAAGCTGGTGAACCGGGGCAGCGACGGCTCGGTACTGCGCGTGGTCTCTCCGCAGAGCCTGATGGCTCCGTACTTCGACCGGCCCGCCGAGATGCCGTTCCGCGACCTCTGGACCAGCTACATCGACCAGGTCTGGGACAAGTACCGCTCCACCGACCTGGGGATCGACCTCCAGGGCGGCAGGGGCGTCCTCACCGGCCGGGTCAGCGGCGACACGCTGACCTTCACCGGCGGGCACACCTTCACCAAGCCGACGTCGAAGGACGTCTTCACCTGCAACCACGGCCCGTTCGCCAACAACCCGGCCGACTCCGACGAGAAGAAGGCCCTCCTCGCGCGCCTCGCCGCCGGCTTCAACCGCTCGATCATGCTCACCCATCCCACCCAGCCCAACGGGACGACCACGTCGGACTACTACACGGGCGCGGTCACCAACCACTGGGCGCGTGTCGTGCACGCCAACTCGCCCATCGGCTACGCCTTCCCGTACGACGACGTACGCCCGGACGGCCAGCCCGACGTATCGGGCGCGGCCCACGACGGCAACCCCCGCCGCTTCACGGTGTCGGTAGGCGCGTAACGCACGCCCCTGACAGAGGCGTCCCGCAGGGGCGCCCTGTCAGGGACGCGGGGCACCGCGCGCCCGGCCACAACACACCCGCGCCCGCACCTGCACCTCGGCCCGCACCCAAAACACCACGCAACACAACACAACCCGCGGAGCGGCTACGCCGAGGCCCGCCGAACCAACGTCGTAGGCAGTACGACACTGGACGGAGCCCCCACCAGCCCCTCCCCCGTCCCCGTCGCTTCCGCGTCCGCCTCCGCGGCCGCGGAACCGGTCCGGTCCAGCCCCCGCAACAACAACCGCGCCATCAGCCGACCCATCTCCTCGATGTCCTGGCGGACCGTCGTGAGCGGCGGGTCGGCCTGTTCGGTGAACGGCAGCATGTCGTCGAAGCCGACCACGGCCACGTCCTCGGGAACCCGCCGCCCCCGCTCGCGCAGGACCCGCAGGGCGCCCGCCGCCGTGAGGTCGTTGGCGGCGAACACGGCGTCCAGGTCGGGGCAGCGGTCGAGGAGTTCCCGCATGGCGCTCTCGCCGCCCCCCGGGGTGAAGTCGCTCTCCACGATCAGCCTCGGGTCGGCGTCCACCATGACGTCACGGAACCCGTCGAGCCGGTCGACCGCCGAGGTCTGGTCGAGCGCGCCGGTGATGTGGGCGATGCGCCGACGGCCGAGCCCGACGAGATGCCGGACGGCCTCGCGGGCGCCGCCCCTGTTGTCGCAGTCGACGTAGACCGCGCCGCGCGACCCTCCGCTCCAGCCGGGGCGGCCCCCGTACACGGTCGGCACTCCGTGGATCAGACCCGGCAGCGGGTCGTCGAGGTGCAGGGAGAAGACGAGCGCGCCGTCGACATGGCCGCCGGCGAGATAGCGCGCCACGCGGGCATGGTCGTCGCGCCCCTCCGTGAGCAGCAGGACGAGTTGCGAGTCGTGGGCCGTCAGCTCTTTGCTGATGCCCCGGAGCTGAAGGGCGAAGAAGGGGTCCGCGAAGACCCGGGTCTCCGGTTCGGCGATCACGACGGCGACCGCGTCGTGCCGTCGGGTGACGAGGCTGCGCGCGGCCTGGTTCGGCACGTAACCGAGTTCGTCGACAGCGCGCCTGACCCGCTCGGCCAAGGGTTCGCGCACGCCCTCACCACCGTTGACGACACGCGACACCGTGGCTCGGGAGACCCCGGCCCGGGCTGCCACGGCCTCCAGCGTCGGTCGTGGCTCTGTCGACTGCTCGGTCACCTCGGGGCTCCTCAGGGCGGTGGTTGCCGATCAGGATAGCCCTCGTCCGACGCGCCGCTGAGAGCGCTCCCGCCCGGGAAGTCCCTGGAAAACCGCCATGCCCTCGCGTCACGGGGCCAACAAGGCTCGGGTACGTCTCGACGCCCTCGGACGCTGTGGGAGGGGCACGCAAAACATCACGGGCCGCGGCCCGGGGACTGCGATCGGTCCGTACACTGCCGCGCCGCCCAGCGCCGGGGACAAAGGAAGAATTCCCTATGCGGGTGAGGCGGTGCGGGCGGAGCTCATCGGGCCGAGGACCGTCAACTCCCGCGGGGTGATCGCGTACTCACCTGCCCGCGCCAACGGTGCACTGCCGGGGTACGCCATGGACAGGGAGGCGCGCAGCCGCTCCAGCTCCCGTACGTGGCTGTCTGTCCTGACCGGCAGAGGCTGGATCCGACGCGCGAAACAGCGGTCCCGGTCGGTGAAGTCCTCGCCCTCGCGGCCGACGATGACGGCACGGACGAGGCCCGCCGGGGCGCTGAACGGGATGGCGAGCTGCCGGGTCACCCCGGCCTCCAGGCCCGCCCGAGGCTGCCCGCAGCCATCGCACTCGGCGGAGTTGTGGCGCCCCACACACAGCCCGTCCCGTGGAGCGCTCAGTGCTCGTGCGGCTCGTAGCCCGGAATCGTGCCGTCCTTCTTCTTCACCAGGAACAGCCCCGCCATCCCCATGTCGGAATGACTCTGGACGTGGCAGTGGTACATCCACGCGCCGGCCCCGACGCCCTCTCCCGCGATCACCTGGAAGCCGAACGAGTCAGCGGGCCCGACGATCTTGTTGTCGATGACCTGACTCGGGTCGTCGGGGCCGGTCAGCAGCCCGGTGCGGTTGTCGGCCCAACGGTGACCGTGCACGTGGAACGTGTGGTAGTACTCCCCGTGCGTGATCATGACGAACTCGACACGGTCACCCACGGTGGCCTCGAAGTTGGGGCTCTCGTGGCCGGGCTTGTTGTTGATCATCATGTCGTTGAAGACGACGGTGTGGGTCTTGTCGGGGAGGATGTCGCCCTGGCGGCGGACGATGACCGGACCGTAGAGGCCCTTGCGGATGCCGCCCGTGCCGTGCTCGGTGCCGACGACGTGGTCGTGGTAGTGCCAGTAGCCCGCGCTGCCCGCCCGCCAGGTGCCGTCCTTGCGGCGGCCGGGGGCATGGGTGCGCCAGGTGTACGTACGGGTGTCGCCCGGCTCGACGTGGGACTTGCTCAGCTTCGTGCCGTCGCTGGACACCTCGTAGTCCATGCCGTGTACGTGCAGACTCGCCGCCACGTCCATCGTGTTCTCGACCTCGATGTGCAGGGTGTCGCCCTCGTTGAGCTCGATCAGCGGGCCGGGGATCGAGGCCGCGCCCTTCTCGAGTCCGTAGCCCATCTGTCCGTCGGCGAGCTTCTCGACGTAGAGCTTGATCCGCTTCACCTCGCCGCCCGCGGGGGCGGTACGCACCGGGCTGTCGGCGGAGGTCGCGTCCTTGGCGCCGACGAGCGACAACGATGTCGCGACCGTGGCGACGGCGGCCCCGCCCAACATCATCCGACGGCTGAACCCACGTCTGTCCATCGCGTCCCTGGTGCCCGCTTTCTTGGTGTCCGCGTCCTTGGCGCCCGCGTCCGCGGTGTCCATGTCGTCCGTGGTGCCCATGCGAACTCTCCCAACCTGCGGTCGGATCAACCGAATTGACGGAACTGGCGGAAACTGACGGTCCGACGGAACCGAGTGACAGAGACGAACTGGGGAGACGGTAGTGGCATCGCCTTCGTTTATCCACACTCAGGACAAAGTTCGTGCCATCCCGGTCATACCTATTGGCGAGTTCCACGAAAAGGTCTAGCTTCCATGGCGCTGTGCTGTGACGCGAGTGAGCCAAAGGGGCGCGACTGTGTCGGGAGTGCGAGCGCGCGGAGGCCCGAAGAATCGAGCACGGTCGGGGCTCTCGACACAGGCTGTAGCGCACCGGCGGCGAACCGAGCCCGAAAAAGGAACAGAGGGGTGGGTGACCACATGCGGCTCACACCGCATCAAACGCCACTAGCGGTACGAGGGTTGGGCAAGGCCAGACGGAGAGGCTGGGCGGCCGCGCTGGCCGCCGGAGTTGTCGCCGCCGGCGTCCTCTCGGGGCCGGCCGCGAGCGCGCGCCAGGCGCCCGAACCGCCGCTGACAACGATGTCGATCAAGTCGCCGCCCGGTGGCTCCGACGTGAGGGTGCTGATCTACCACGGGTCCGCGGCGGGCGGCGAGGAGTCGCCCGTCGTCAACGCCGGTATCGAGGCGATCGAGGACCTCGGCCAGTCGGGCCCCGCGGCCGGGCGGTTCAAGGTGACGGCCACGGACGACGCCTCGGTCTTCACCGACGAGACGGAACTCGGCAGCTTCAACGCCGTCGTCTTCCTGACCGGCGGCGGGGACGTCCTCGAACCGGAGCAGGAAGACGGTCTGGAGTCGTACATGGAGGCCGGCGGCGGCTTCCTCGGCATCCATGACGCGGCCCGCGCCGAGCCCTACTCGGACTGGTTCACCGGGCTCGTCGGCGCCCGCCCGGCGGCCGGCAGTCCAACCACCGTGCAGCGGGCGACCGTTGAGGTCGGCGACCGGCAGCATCCGGCCACCAAGGACCTTCCGCTCCAGTGGAAGCGCCCCGACCAGTGGCTGAACTGGGTCAAGAACCCGTCCGGCGACGTGCACACCGTGGCCCGCGTCCGCGAGTCGACGTACCAGCCGGGCACCGGCGCCAACGGCGCCGACCACCCGGTGTCCTGGTGCCGTGACTACGACGGCGGCCGCTCCTTCTACACCGGCATGGGCGGCACGACCTCCTCGTACGACGAGACGGAGTTCCGCTCCCATCTGCGCGGGGCGCTCGCGTGGACGACACGGATCTCGCAGGCCGACTGCAAGGCCACGATCAACGCCAACTACAAGGCGGAGCGGCTGACCCAGGCCAACCAGCCGGGCCAGAACGACCAGATCGGCGAGCCGCACGGCCTGGTCACCGCGCCCGACGGCCGCGTGTTCTACATCGGCCGCGGCGGCGCCGACTCGTCGCAGCCCGTCATCACGGACTGGAACAACCCGGACGTCGGCAAGGGCAAGGGCGAGATCCACGTCTACGACCCGAAGACCAAGAAGGTCACGCTGGCCGGCACGCTCAACGTCTTCGGAAACAAGGGCGGCGGCGACGAGCTGATCAAGGTCGAGGAGGGCCTGCTCGGCATCGAGCTGGACCCGAGGTTCGCGGAGAACGGCTGGGTGTACCTGCACTACACACCCCACTCCCGGATCGACCGTGACAAGCAGATGGCCGAGCGTTACGTCTCCCGCTTCACGTACAACTCGGCCACCAGCAGGCTGGATCTGAACAGCGAGAAGGTCCTGCTGAAGTGGCCGGTCCAGATCCACAGCTGCTGCCACTCGGGCGGCGGCCTGGCCTGGGACTCCAAGGCCAACCTCTACATCGCGACCGGCGACAACAACTCCAGTGGCTTCAGCGACGGTTACTCGGGCAACAACCCGCAGCCGAACTACAAGGGTGTCTCCTTCGCGGACGCCCGCCGCACGGCGGGCAACACCAACAACCTCAACGGCAAGATCCTGCGCATCCACCCGGAACAGGACGGCACGTACACCCTGCCCGAGGGGAACCTCTTCACGGGCAAGGAGACCGCCGAGGGCGGCGGCAAGACGCGCGGTGAGATCTATGTGATGGGCGTCCGGAACCCGGCGCGCATCTCGATCGACAAAAAGACCGACACCCTGTACGCGGGCTGGGTCGGCCCGGACGCCTCGGCGCCCTCGACGACCTGGGGTCCGGCGAAGTACGACACGTTCGCCGCGATCACCAAGCCGGGCAACCACGGCTGGCCGTACTGCATGGGCAACAAGCAGCCCTACCGGGACCGTAATCTGCCCGACCCGACGAAGCCGCTCGGCTGGTACGACTGCAACGCGCCGAAGAACGAGTCGCCCAACAACGACGGTCTCGTCAACCTTCCGCCGATCACCTCGAACACCATCTGGTACTCGCCCCAGGGCGGCGGCCCGGACTACCCGCGTGACGCCAACGGCATCCCGTCGTACAAGACGGCGGAGCAGAAGTTCCTGCTGCCGTGGCTCAAGGGCGGCGGCCAGGCGGCCATGGACGGGCCCGTCTACCGGTACGACGGCACGCTGGCGAACGCCGCCAAGTGGCCCTCGTACTGGGACGGCAAGTGGTTCGTGGGCGACTTCTACGACGCCGACCAGCCGCGGCACGCCGTGCTCCTGGACCCGAAGACGGCCGGGCAGGGCGGCATTCCGGTGCACGCCGAGTCCCTCAAGAAGATCATCCCCATCGGCAACGACGGCATCAAGAACCTCATGGACTGGAAGTTCGGCCCGGACGGCACGCTGTACGTCCTCGACTACGGCCGTGGCTTCTTCACATCGGACTCCAAGTCCGCGCTGTGGCAGGTGACGTACAAGGGCGGCGGCCCCACTCCTGCCGCCAACCAGCTCGCCAGGGAGGCGCAGTGACGAGCGTGACGAACATCCGAAGCGGTCGAAGCATCCGAAGGCGAAGAACTGGACGGCTGTGGACGGCGCTGCTGGCGTCGCTGCTGATGGTGCTGGGACTCGCGTCCACCTCGGCGTCCGGCCAGACCGACAACACCCCGTCCAAGGCGGCTGCCGCCGCGCAGACGCTCACCTGGACGGCCGGCGACGACATCACCAAGTACGCGTCCGCGCCCACCACGGCGGTCGCGGGCCCGACGACGATCGTCTTCGAGAACAGCAAGGCGACCGGCAACACGATGGGGATGCCGCACACGTTGACGTTCGACGTGTCCGACCCGGAGTACCAGAACGACGTCCCGCTGAACATCCTGGCCAACCCGAACGACGACCAGGGCGGCAAGTACACGGCGGAGGTGACCCTCACACCCGGCCGGTACCGCTACTTCTGCACCATTCCCGGCCACGGCCAGATGCAGGGCATCCTCGTGGTCACCGAGGGCACCGGCGAGGACACGACGGCGCCGGAGACCGCCGCGCAGGTGACCGGTACGAAGAACGCGGACGGCGCGTACGTCGGTTCGGCGACCGTGGCGCTCAGCGCGACGGACGCCGGTTCGGGCGTGGAGCGGATCGAGTACGCGATCGGTGACGCGGGTGCCTGGCAGCCGTACACCACACCTGTGGTGGTCGATCAGGTAGGCGCCCAGAAGGTCCGCTACCGGGCCCTCGACAAGGCAGGGAACACGTCCGCGGAGAAGGCGGAGGAGTTCTCGGTGGTGGCCCCGTCGACGGACGACAAGACGCCACCGGACACGTCGGCCGCGGTGAGCGGCGAGCAGAACCCGCAAGGGGAGTACGTCTCCATGGCGACCGTCACGGTGACGGCCTCCGACACCGGCTCCGGCGTCAACACCATCGAGTACGCGATCGGTGACTCCGGCGCCTGGCAGCCGTACACGGCTCCAGTGATGGTCCACGAGGTGGGCGCGCACAAGGTGCGGTTCCGGGCGACGGACAAGGCGGGCAACGCGGCCGCCGAGAAGTCCGTGTCGTTCACCGTCGTCGCGCCGCCCGTCGAGGACAAGACTCCCCCGGTGACCGGCGTGAGCGTCGAGGGCACGAAGAACTCGGCCGGGGCGTACATCAACAACGCCAAGGTGACGGTGACCGCGACGGACGCGCACGGCGGTTCGGGGGTGGCCGCGATCGAGTACTCGCTCGACAGCGGCCCGTACCTCGCGTACACCGTGCCCGTGGTGGTCGACCGCGTGGGCGCGCACACGGTGGTGTACCGCGCTCGTGACAAGGCGGGCAACACCTCGGACGCCCGGACGGTGAGCTTCACGATCGCCCCGGGCGGCGGTGTGCCGGCGCCCAACTGCGCCGAGTACGACGAACGGTTGACGGTCATCGTCGGTACGGTCGACACGGGCGTGCCGAACCGGATCACCAACAGCCGGTGCCGCATCAACGAGTTGATCGAGGACGAGAAGGAGTGGACGTCCCACGCGCTGTTCCTCAAGCACGTGAAGACGGTCCTGAACACCCTCCTCAAGGAAGGTGTCGTCGTCCAGCGCGAGTACGACCTGATCAACGAGGCGGCCGACGAGTCGCGCATCGGTGATCCCGGCCAGACCGAGGGGTACCGGACGATCCTCGACGGTACGCAGAAGTCCTTCGAGAAGTGGGAGCACGTGGGCGGCGGTTCGTTCGGGCTGAACGGCGACGGCTCCATGACGTCGGGCACCTCGAAGGACGGGCTCGGCATGCTGTGGTTCCCCGAGCGCAAGTACGGCGACTTCTCGCTGAAGCTCCAGTGGCGGGACGACGCTCCGGGGACAGGCAACGCCAACTCCGGTGTGTTCGTGCGGTTCCCGCAGGTCCACAACCATCCGGAGGAGTCACGGCCCGAGTGGGTCGCCATCAAGTACGGGCACGAGATACAGGAGTTCGACAGCCCCACCGGCGACATGTACAAGACCGGTTCGGTCTACGGCTTCGACCGGGTGGGCCTGGCCGGTGCCGGTGTCACCCAGAAGGGCACCTGGAACGACTACGAGATCCGCGTGGTGGACCAGCACTACTCGGTCTACCGCAACGGCGTGCTGATCAACGAGTTCGACAACACCGGTGGTCAGGACTTCACCCCGCCGCGCTCGGACGACCCGGGCACGGACGGCCGGCGGTTCTCCTCCGGCTACGTCGGGCTCCAGGTACACAGCACGACGGACGTGGTGTCGTACCGCGACGTCCGGATCAAGGAGCTGTAAGGAGCAGGGGAGCTGCGGTCGTCGGGCGGCCGTAGCTCTCAGGCAGGTGCAGGTCCGCTGTCCTTCTTGGCCCTGCTCGGCTGTACGCGCTTCGGCTCGCCCGGCATCTTCGGGTACTCGGGCGGGTACGGCAGATCGCCGAGTCCGTGATCGTGTTCGTCGCGGCTCGCGAGTTCGAGCAGGGCTTCGAGGGAGAAGGCGTGGTCGTCCATGACCGCGTGCACGTCGCCGAGTTCGGCGAAGCGCGCGGGCATGGTGGCCAGGTCGAAGTCCTGGGGTACGGCCTCGCCGACCTCGTCCCAGGTGAGGGGCGCCGACACCGGGGCGTGCGGACGGGGGCGTACGGAGTAGGCGGAGGCGATGGTGCGGTCGCGGGCCGTCTGGTTGTAGTCGACGAAGATCTTCTCGCCGCGCTCCTCCTTCCACCAGGCCGTGGTCACCTCGTCCGGCATCCGGCGCTCCAGCTCACGTCCGACGGCGATCGCGGCCCGGCGGACCTGGGTGAACGTCCAGCGCGGCTCGATCGGCACGAAGACGTGCAGACCGCGGCCGCCGGAGGTCTTGGGAAAGCCGCGCAGATCCCCGTACTCGTGGAGCACCTCGCGCAGCTCATGGGCGGCGCGCACCGCGTCGGCGTAGTCGGTGCCCGGTTGCGGGTCTAGGTCGATGCGCAGTTCGTCGGGCCGGTCGACGTCGTCGCGGCGCACGGGCCAGGGGTGGAAGGTCAGCGTGCCGAACTGGGCTGCCCACAGGACGGCGGCGACCTCGGTGGGGCACATCTCGTCGGCGCTGCGGCCGCTGGGGAAGGCGATGTGCGCGGTGGGGATCCAGTCGGGCATGTTCTTCGGTGCCCGCTTCTGGAAGAAGGACTCACCGCCGACCCCGTCCGGGTGGCGTTCCAGGGTCGTGGGCCGGTTGCGCAGTGCGCGCAGGATGCCGGGGCCGACCGCGAGGTAGTACCGGGCGAGGTCCAGCTTCGTGAAGCCACGCTCCGGGAAGAAGACCTTGTCCGGACTGGACAGCCGTACCGTCCGGCCCGCCGCCTCCAGCTCCACCGCGTCTGCCATGCGAGCCACGGTAGGCGTACCGCGCACACCTCGCATATCCGGTTCAAGCCGCATACCAGGCGAATGCATCTTGACTCATACAGAATCGGAACATGGATCTGCCGGTGATGCCGCCTGTGAAACCCATGCTCGCCAAGTCCGTGGCGAGGATTCCGCCGGACATGCACTACGAGGCGAAGTGGGACGGGTTCCGGGCGATCGTCTTCCGTGACGGGGACGAGATCGAGATCGCAAGCCGCACCACGAAGTCGCTGGTCAGGTACTTTCCCGAACTGGTGCGGGCACTGCGGGAGCGGCTGCCCGAGCGCTGTGTGCTGGACGGCGAGATCGTGATCGCGCACGGCGGAAGGCTGGACTTCGACGCCCTCAGCGAGCGCATCCACCCGGCGGCCACTCGCGTGAAGACCCTCTCCGAGCGGAACCCGGCGTCGTTCGTGGCGTTCGACCTGCTCGCGCTGGCCGACGAGTCACTGCTGGACGTTTCCCTTGCCGACCGGCGGGCCCTGCTGGAGAGAGCGCTGTGCGACAGCACGCCTCCGGTCCATGTGGCGCCGGCGACCACGGACATCGAGGTGGCGCGGCGGTGGTTCGATCAGTACGAGGGCGCCGGACTCGACGGGGTGGTCGCCAAGCCGCTCACCCTGCGCTACCGGCAGGACGAGCGCCAGATGTTCAAGATCAAGCACGAGCGGACGGCGGACGTGGTGGTGGCGGGCTACCGGCTCCACAAGAGCGGGCCCGTCGTCGGTTCGCTGCTGCTCGGTCTGCACGACGCCGGGGGCACGTTGCAGCACGTGGGGGTCTGCGCGGCCTTCACGACGAAGCGGCGCGAGGAACTGATCGCGGAGCTGGCGCCGCTGCGCATGGAGTCGGCCGCCGGGCACCCGTGGGCGGCATGGGCCGAGGAGACGGCGCGTCTGCCGGGCGCGCCCAGCCGCTGGTCGGGCACGAAGGACATGTCCTGGATTCCGCTGCGGCCGGAGCTGGTGTGCGAGGTGGCGTACGAGCACATGGAGAACGGTGAGCGCTTCCGGCACATGGCGCGCTTCCGCCGCTGGCGTCCCGACCGTACGCCGGAGAGCTGCACGTACGCCCAGCTGGACGAGCCGGTCGGTTACGACCTGGCGGACGTCCTGGGACCGCAGGGCTGAACGGCCCTCCGCCCTACCCCTTCCGGGCGAACACGCGAGCGTCGCCTTCGACGCCGGCCCGGCCCATCGGCCGGCTACCGTCCCGGCTCACACTCCCCCCTCAACGCCCTTACCGGGCAAGCTGGTTGGGGTCCGAGCCACGTCCGGCGGGCACGTCGTACCGCGACTCCGCCTGCCGAACCGCCACAGTTTCCCGCCCCGCGCCCGTGACACGCTCGGACCTGTGCACGCCTTCGATCTTGGCTCTTTGGGTACGTACTCATTTAACCGATAAACAGACAAACAACGAAACGGGGCATGGTGAGCACGGTAGGCATGAGACGGACGGGACGTGCACGACGCTCCGCCATGACGACAACACTGCTGGCCACCCTGCTCATGGGTGCCGTGGCGACGGCCTGCACGAGCGGCGAACCACTCGACGACGGACGCGGAGACATGCCACCCCGCACCGACGGCAACAGCACTCCGGCGAACCCGGCGCCCCGCGCCGCCTCCCCGCTCGCCGTGAAGATCGACAACGTACCCGGCGCCCGGCCGCAGACGGGCCTGGACGCCGCCGACCTCGTCTACGCCGAGCAGGTGGAGGGTGGCCTCAGCCGGCTGATGGCGGTGTACGCGACCCGGCTGCCGGACGCCGTCGGCCCGGTGCGCAGCGCACGAGAGTCGGACCTGGAGCTGCTGCGCCAGTTCCACAAGCCGACTCTCGCCTTCTCCGGAACCCAGAAGAAACTGCTACCGCTGTTCGACAAGGCGCCGCTGCAGGCCGCCCTGCCGGAGAAGCAGCCGACCGCGTACTACCGGAGCTCGGACAAGTCCCCGCCGCACAACCTCTATCTGCGCCCCAAGCGGCTGCTGGCCTCCGCGCCGGGGGCCGACGCACTGACGACGGGCTTCCGGTACGGTGCCGCCCCCGCGGGAGGGACGGCCGAGAACACGCGTACGGTCCGCTTCCCGGCGACCCGCTTCACCTTCGACTGGTCGGGGAAGCGGAAGCACTGGCTGGTGTCGATGGACGGCGCTCCGACGGCGACGGCCGGCGGGGAACGGGTGGCCGCCTCGACGGTCGTCGTGCAGTACGTGAAGATCCGCGAGTCCAAGTACCACGACTATCTCGGCAGCAACACGCCCTACACGGAGACCGTGGGCTCGGGCACCGCGAAGGTGCTGCGCGACGGCAAGGCCTTCGACGCGGCCTGGAAACGCGCCACGCCCGCGGACGGCACGGAGTTCACGGCGCCGGACGGCACACCGATGAACTTCGCCGAGGGCCAGGTGTGGGTGGTGTTCGCGAGGGCGTGAACCTCGCCGGATCGTGTCCGACACCTGCCGCTCACCGTCGGCCGACGAGGGGCTCCCCCGGATTCCCGGGATTGCGGAGCCCCTCCGCCGCGTCCGAGACGCGCTGGATGAGGTCGAAGAAGAGGGCCTGTTCCTCGCCGGAGAGCGGAGCCAGGAAGACCTGGTTCATCCGGGCCGTCCGCACCGTCAGCCTGCGGTGTACCCGCAGGCCGTCGTCCGTGAGGCGCAGTATGAAGCGGCGGCCGTCCTGGGGGTCGCGGACCTTGTCCAGCAGTCCGCGCCGGCCGAGCCGGCTGATGACCTCGGCGATGGTCGACCGGTCGAGGCCCACCCGCTCCCCGACCGTGCGCTGGTCGAGACCGGACTCGGCGACGAGCGTGTTCAGGACCGCGAACTGGGGCGAGGTGATCTCCTCGGAGACCATCGTGTTCCACAGCAGGTAGTGCGCCTGCTGCAGTCGCCGGGCAAGGTGCCCGGGGTGGGCGGAGAGATCCACCGCGGCCATGAGCGCTCCTTGTTCGTTGGTGCACTGAACAATACCGGGCAGCCGCACCCTCCGTCCCATTTCCGTACGGACTCTCTGAGCTGGCATTTCAGTGGAGGTCTTGACGCTTCGCGGCCGGAATGGCAGCGTGTTCGAAACCTCGCAGAAATACTCAGTGCCCTGACTAATTGGGGCTGCAACCACTCGGGGCTGCACCTCATCGGGGCTGCGGGACGCTCGGGAGAGATGGGGCTTCGCAGATGGACAAGGTGGTCTCCACAGCCGCCGAGGCTGTGGCCGACATACCCGACGGCGCGACACTCGCCGTCGGCGGCTTCGGCCTCAGCGGTGTGCCGAACGTGACGATCCAGGCACTCTACGAGCGCGGCGTCACCGGTCTGGGCGTGGTGTCCAACAACTGCGGGGCGATGGAGTCCGGTCTCGCGGTCCTCCTGGCGGCGGGCCGCATCGCCCGCGTCACCGGCTCGTACATCGGGGCGAACAAGGAGTTCGCGCGGCAGTACCTGGGCGGCGAGCTGGAGGTCGAGATGATCCCGCAGGGCACCCTGGCCGAGCGGTTGCGGGCCGGCGGCGCAGGCATCCCCGCGTTCTACACACCGGCCGGAGTGGGCACACAGGTCGCCGACGGCGGCCTGCCCTGGCGCTACGACGGAAACGGCGGCGTCGCGCTGGCCTCCCCGCCCAAAGAGGTACGGGACTTCGACGGCACCCCGTACGTGCTGGAACACGGCATCCGCACCGACTTCGCCCTGGTGCGGGCCGTGAAGGGCGACCGGCACGGGAACCTCGTCTTCAACAAGTCCTCCCGCAACTTCAACCCCCTTGCCGCGATGGCCGGACGGGTGACCGTCGCGGAGGTGGAGGAGCTCGTCGAACCCGGCGAGATCGATCCGGACGCGGTGCATCTGCCGGGCATCTTCGTGCAGCGGGTCGTCGCGCTCACGCCGGAGCAGGCGGCCGACAAGAAGATCGAACAGCGGACGGTGAGCAGCTGATGGCCTGGACGCGTGAACAGATGGCCGCGCGGGCCGCGCGCGAACTGCGGGACGGCCAGTACGTCAATCTCGGCATCGGGCTGCCGACGCTGATCCCCAACTACCTCCCGCCGGACGTGGAGGTGATCCTGGAGTCCGAGAACGGCATCCTGGGCACCGGCCCCTACCCGACCGAGGACCAGGTCGACCCGGACCTGATCAACGCGGGCAAGGAGACCGTCACCGTCCTGCCCGGCGCCTCCTACTTCGACTCCGCGCTGTCCTTCTCGATGATCCGCGGCGGGCACATCGACGTCGCCGTCCTCGGCGCGATGCAGGTCTCCGCGGGCGGGGACCTGGCGAACTGGGCCGTTCCCGGCAAGATGATCACCGGGATCGGCGGGGCCATGGACCTGGTGCACGGGGCCCGTACCGTCATCGTCGTGATGACCCACACCGCCAAGGACGGTTCACCGAAGGTCCTCGACGAGTGCACGCTGCCGCTGACCGGCAAGGCCTGTGTCGACCGCGTCATCACCGACCTCGGCGTCCTGGACGTCACCGCCGACGCCCTGGTACTCGTCGAGACGGCGCCAGGCGTCACGGTCGAGGAGATCGTGGCGAAGACCGCCGCGAAGGTCCGTATCGCCGAAGAGCTCACCTCGGAAGCAACCGGGGAACTCACCGGGGAACTGCCCGGCGAACTCACTGAGGAACTCACCGAGGAGACCCAGTCGTGAAGGACGTCTACATCGTCGACGCCGTCCGTACCCCGTTCGGCAAGTACGGCGGAAGCCTCGCCGCCGTCCGTCCGGACGACCTGGCCGCCCACGCCCTGCGTGAACTCCTGGCCCGTACCCCGGAGCTGGACCCGTCCCGGATCGACGACGTCTACTTCGGCAACGCGAACGGCGCCGGCGAGGAGAACCGCAACGTCGCCCGCATGGCCGCCCTGCTCGCCGGTCTGCCCACCTCCGTACCGGGTGTGAGCGTCAACCGGCTGTGCGCCTCCGGGCTTGAGGCCGTCATCCAGGCCGCCCGTGCCATCGCACTCGGCGACGCCTCGATCGCCCTCGCCGGCGGTGTCGAGTCGATGACGCGCGCCCCCTACGTCCTGCCGAAGAACGACAGGCCCTTCCCGGCCGGGCACACCGAGCTGTACTCCACGACCCTCGGCTGGCGCATGGTCAACCCGAGGATGGACCCGCAGTGGACCGTCCCGCTCGGCGAGTCGGCCGAGCTCATCGCCGACAAGCACAAGATCACCCGCGAGCAGCAGGACGAGTACGCCCTCGCCAGCCACGGCAAGGCCGCCGCCGCCCGGTCCGCGGGCCTGTTCGACGCAGAGATCGCCCCGGTGTCCCTTCCGCAGCGCAAGGGCGAACCGCTGTCCTTCGGCGCCGACGAATGCGTACGCGCCGACGCCTCCCTCGCCGCGATGGCCAGGCTCAAGCCGTCGTTCCGCACCGAGGGCGGGACGGTCACCGCGGGCAACGCCTCCCCCCTCAACGACGGCGCAGCGGCCCTGCTCCTGGTCGACGAGGAAGGCCTCGCCGCCACCGGCCGCGAGCCCCTCGCCCGGGTGTCCGCGTCCGGTGTCTCCGCACTCGACCCGGACTACTTCGGCCTCGCACCCGTCGAGGCCGTCAACCGCGCACTCGCCAAGGCGGGCAAGTCGTTCGACGACCTGTCAACTCTCGAACTGAACGAAGCCTTCGCCGCCCAGGTCCTGGGCTGTGTCGCCGAGTGGCCCGAGTTCGACCAGGCCGTCCTCAACCCGCAGGGCGGGGCCATCGCCCTGGGCCACCCGCTCGGCGCCTCCGGAGCCCGCCTCGCCGGAACCGTCGCACACCAGCTCGCCCGCAAGGGATCGGGCGTCGGCGTCGCCACCCTCTGCATCGGCGTCGGCCAGGGCCTCGCCCTCGTACTGGAGCGTTAGGAACTCTCATGGCTCTCCCCCAGCCCCCTGCCCAGTCCCCCACACGGACGCTCACCCAGCCGGACGTGGACATCGAGATCGAGGATGTCCAGGACGCGTACGACAAGGCGGTCGCCGGCGGCGCCCCGGTCCTCAACCACCCGCGGCGCGACTACGCCCCGTACCGCAGCTCCCTGCTGCGCCACCCGAAACAGCCGCTGGTCGCCGTGAGCGGCGGCGACCCGGAGACCGTCGAGCTGTCGGGGCCGGTGTTCGGCGTCACCGACATCACCGACCACGACAGCGACCTGACCCTCCAGCACCGGGGCGAGCCGATCGGCGAGCGGATGACCGTCTCGGGCCGGCTGCTCGACCGCGACGGCCGTCCCGTACGCGGCCAGCTCGTCGAGATCTGGCAGGCCAACGCCGCCGGCCGGTACGCCCATCTGCGCGAGCAGCACCCGGCGCCGCTCGACCCCCACTTCACCGGTGTGGGACGGACCCTGACGGACAATCAGGGCCGGTACTCGTTCACCACGATCAAGCCGGGCCCCTACCCGTGGGGCAACCACACCAACGCGTGGCGGCCCGCGCACATCCACTTCTCGGTCTTCGGCACGGCGTTCACCCAGCGGCTCGTGACGCAGATGTACTTCCCGAGCGACCCGCTGTTCCGGTACGACCCCATCCTGCGGTCCGTGACGGACGAGGCGGCCCGGAGCCGGCTGGTCGCCACGTACGACCACGACCTGTCGAAGCCCGGGTTCTCGATGGGCTACGCATGGGACATCGTCCTCGACGGTCCCTCCGCCACCTGGATCGAGGAAGGCCGTTGACCATGGCCGAGCGACTGCTCCCCACCCCGTCCCACACCATCGGCCCGTTCTACGGGCACGCGCTCCCCTTTCCCGACGGCGACCGCGTCGCTCCTCAGGGCCATCCGGACGCGATCAGCCTGCACGGGTACGTGTCCGACGGCGCGGGCACGCCGATCCCCGACGCCCTGCTCGACTTCTGGCAGGCCGCTCCCGACGGTTCGCTGAACGGCGCCCCGGGATCGATGCGCCGCGACCCCTCCACAGGCGGCTTCGTGGGCCGCAACGGCGTCGACTTCACCGGCTACGGGCGGGTTCCCACGGACGCCGACGGGCACTACGCGCTCCACACGCTGCCGCCCGGCAACCCCGGGCTGCCGTACATCAGCGTGTGCGTGTTCGCCCGCGGGCTGACACACCACCTCTTCACCCGCGCGTACCTCGCCGACGGCGCGGACCCGCTGCTCGACTCGCTGCCGGCCGAGCGGCGCGCCACGCTGCTCGCGGCCGAGGGGACGAACCGGACGTACCGTTTCGACATCCGCCTTCAGGGCGAAGGCGAAACGGTCTTCCTGGAGTTCCAGTGACAGCAGTCGACCCTGCCGATTCCGCCGATTCCGCCGGTTCGGGCGGCGCGGCCGGTTCCGCCTCTCCTGCCTGGTCCGACGCGGGGCTCCTCGCGCCCGGGCGAGTGGGCTCCCCCGCCGAGGCCGCGACGGGCGACCCTGCCTTCCTGCGGGCGCTCCTCGACGCGGAGGCGGCGCTCACCCGTGCGCAGGCCTCACTGGGCCTCGCCCCGGCCGAGGCCGCCGACGCGGTCACCGCCGCTGCCGACACGACGGCCGACGTGGCGCGCTTCGACGTCCACGCGCTCGCGCTGCGCGCACGCGCCGGCGGCAATCCGGTGATCCCGCTGGTCGCCGATCTCAGCGCGGCGGCCGGCGCGGAGCACTCCGCCTACGTCCACCGGGGCGCGACCAGCCAGGACATCATGGACACGGCCACGATGCTGGTCGCGGTACGGACACTGGACCTGGTCCTGGCCGACCTCGCCCGCACGGAGCGCGCGCTGGCCCGCCTCGCGCGCGAACATCGGGACACGGTCATGCCGGGGCGGACACTCACCCAGCACGCCGTACCCACCACCTTCGGTCTGAAGGCGGCAGGCTGGCGCTCGCTCGTGCTGGACGCCCGGGACCGCGTGCAGCTCGTGCGGGACGGCCTGCCGGTCCAACTCGGTGGCGCCGCAGGCACGTTGGCGGCCTTCGTCGCGTACGGCGCCTCGGACACCGGGGCTCTCGTCGCGGCGTACGCCCGCGAACTGGGCCTCTCCACACCGGTGTTGCCCTGGCACACCCTCAGGACACCGGTCGCCGACCTGGCGGGCGCCCTCGCCTTCACCGCGGGCGCCCTCGGCAAGACGGCCGCGGACGTGCTCACCCTCGCCCGTACGGAGATCCGCGAGCTGAGCGAGGGCACGGGCGGCGGCTCCTCGGCCATGCCGCACAAGGCCAACCCCGTGCGTGCCACGCTGGTCGCCGCCGCGGCCCGCCGGGCACCGCAGCTCGCGGCCACGCTGTACGGATGCCTGCCGGCCGAGGACGAACGGCCCGCCGGTGTCTGGCACGCCGAGTGGGAGCCCCTGCGCGACCTGCTCCGCCTGGTCGGCGGCGCGGCGCGGGACGCGGCCGAACTGACCGAGGGTCTCCAGGTGCACGCGGACGCGATGCGCGCCCACCTGGACCTCACACACGGCCTGATCGTCTCCGAGCGGCTGTCCGCCGAACTGGCACCGGTGCTCGGGCGCGCCCGCGCCAAGGAGCTGCTCACCCGGACCGCCCAGCGGGCCGTCGCCGAGGACCGGCCCCTGGCGGAACTCCTCGCCGGAGAGCCCGAGTTGAAGGATCTCGACCTGGCGGCCCTCACCGATCCCACCCGGTACACCGGCTCAGCCGGAACCCTCACCGACCGCGCCCTGGAGCGACGTTGATCAGCCGGACCGACCAACCACCCCCACCCAAAGGCACATTGCTGCATCACCGCGCCGAGGGACCCGTCTCCGCTCCCCCGCTTCTCCTCGGCCCGTCCCTCGGCACATCGACGGCCCTGTGGGACAAGGTCGCGCCCGAACTCTCCGTCACGCACCGGGTCGTGCGCTGGGACCTGCCGGGCCACGGCGGCTCCCCCGCCGGCCTGATCGGCCCGGGGGCGACCGTCGCCGACCTCGCCGCGCTGGTCCTGGCGCTCGCCGACTTCCTGGGCATCGACCGGTTCTCCTACGCCGGTGTCTCGCTCGGCGGCGCGGTGGGGCTGCATCTCGCGGTCCACCACCCGGACCGGGTGGAGAAGCTCGCCGTGATCTGTTCCTCTGCGCACTTCAACGGCTCGAAGCCGTGGGAGGAGCGGGCCGCGCTCGTACGGGACCAGGGACTGGCCGGGCTGGCCGAGAGCGCCGGCTCCCGTTGGTTCACGCCCGGTTTCACCGTCCCCGAGCTGATCGAGGACCACCGGACGGCGGACCCGGACGCGTACGCCGCGTGCTGCGACGCGCTGGCCTCCTTCGACCTCCGTGAGCAGCTGCCACGCATCGGCGCTCCCACGCTGCTCGTCGCCGGGCGGGAGGATCCGGCGACCCCGCCCGCGCATCTGCGGGAGATCGCCGACGCGGTACCGGGCGCCTCGCTCGTCGAGATCCCGGGCGCCTCGCATCTCGCGCCCGCCCAGTGCCCGCGGGCCGTGCTCACCGCGCTGCGCGCGCACTTCGACGGTGACGCCGGGCGGGGGATGGAGGTGCGGCGGCAGGTGCTCGGCGACGAGCACGTGGACCGGGCGCAGGCTCGGCAGTCCGCGTTCACGGCGCGGTTCCAGGACTTCATCTCACGGTACGCGTGGGGTGAGATCTGGACGGACGAGACGCTGGCCCGCCGCGAACGCAGCATGATCACCATGACCGCGCTCGTGGCGCACGGGCACTACGACGAGCTGGCGATGCACGTCCGCGCCGCCCGCCGCAACGGGCTCACGCCGGAGGAGATCGGCGCGGTCCTGCTGCAGACGGCCGTGTACTGCGGGGTTCCGGCGGCCAACTCGGCGTTCGCCGTGGCCCAGCGGGTGCTCACCGAGGAGGACCGGGCCACGGGGTGACCTGCCGGTCGGGCGGGCAGACGTCTCTGCCTTCGGCCGCGGATGCGTGGGGGCCAGGTCTCAGCGGGCGGCCCCGGCCGAGTCCAGCGCTTCGCGGGCCCGGGCCACCAGTCCGTCCGCACCGCAGGAACGCGCCAGCGTCAGACCGCGGTTGATCTCCGTGACGGAGCGGGACACGACGCCGTACTCGACGCGGGCCTCGGCGTGTTCGTAGGCGCAGGGTGACGCTTCGAGGTACGTGACCGCCTGGGCGTAGAGAGAGATCCTGCGCTGACCGGTCTCCAGGGCGGCGGCGCAGCGCAGAGCTTCGCCGATGGCCGTGTCCGTGCCGAAGCGCTCGGCCTGGACGCGGGCGTCGGCGGCCACCTCCGCGGCGCGTCGCGGGTCCTCGACGGCGAGCGTCCGGGCGAGGTCGCCGGCCCAGGGCGCCATCACGGTGTTGTGCCCGCCACGGGACTCCGACACCTTCTCGGCGGTCTCCAGCTCGTTCACGCCCTCCTCGACGCGACCGGTGGCGATGAGCAGGCGGCCCCTTATCGAGTGGGCGTCCGGCAGGACGATCGTGGACGGGTGGGGCGGCTCGAAGGAGTACCGTTCGGCGATCTCCTCGGCCGCGCCGACATGGCCGCGGGCCAGCAGGGTGTCGATGAGCATGCACGCCGCGGACCAGTGCATGGGCAGTCCGCGGCCCACCCGGTCGGCGAGCCGCAGCGCTTCGCGCAGGGACTCCTCCGCGTCCTTGAGCCGGCCCCGTCTGCGCAGTACGTACCCGCTGAAGGCGTGCGCGAGGGCCAGGTGGCCACCGCTCCAGCCGGCCGACTCGTACGAGCGCCGGGCCTCCGTGAAAAGGCTCTCGGCGCGGTCGAGCCGGTCGGTGTACGTGTACGAGATGCCGAGCATCATGAGGAGTTCGAAGCTCCACTCGGTGTCGGTCCAGCCGAGGCCCGGCGCGAGCCGGCCGTTGACGAGCGCGCGGTCGCAGAGTTCGGCGACCTCCTCGGCGCTCTCCCCGCGGGTCATGGCGTCGAAGGCGCGCAGGATGAGCAGGGCCCGCTCGGAGTTGTCGCGGCCGGTGAGCGGCTTCGCCAGCTCGGCAAGACGGCGGGAGCGGCCCGGCGCGTCCTCCTCGCCGGCGTGGATGCCCTCCCACATGTAGTGCACGGCCTGCAGACGCATCCGGGCGGGGCCGGGCTGCAACCGGGCGGCCTCCGCGTCGACCGTGGCGACGGCCTCCTCCAGCTGGTCGTTGTGGACGAGCGCCGAGGACAGTCGGCAGACCGCGTCGACCCGCAGTTCCTCCTCCAGGCCGTGCACCGTGAGTGCCTGCCGCAGATACGTGATCGTGGTCGCGGGCGAGGTGAGGAGCGTGGCGCAGCCCAGTTCGTAGAGCACGCGCGCGTGGACGTCCGGAAGCGGCGGTTCCAGGAGGGCGCGTTCCAGACACCGGCGGGCCGCGTCCGGGGCGCCGACGGCGAGGTGCTCACCGGCGGCCTCCCGCATCTGTTCGACCAGTTCGGGGTCGTCGTCCGGGTGGACCTCCAGCAGGTGGCGGGAGGCCGCGGCGGCGCCGAGCCCCGAAGCGGTGACGACCGAGGCGGCCACACCGTGCATCGCGGTGCGCAGCGCGTCCGGGATCGAGCGGTAGACGGCGGTCGCGATGAGCGGGTGGACGAACTCCAGCTCGCCGTCGCCCGATCGGTCGGGCGTCCGGTCGACCTCGGTGAGGATGCGTGCCACGCTCAGCCGCGCGGCGCAGCGCTCCGCCTCTTCCCGCGGCATGCCGGCCAGTTCGGCGGCCAGGTCCACGGAGATCTGCGTACCGAGGATGGCGGCCGCCCAGGCGAACTTCGTGGCGTCGACGCCGAGCCCCTCCAGCCGGTCGACGAGTCCGCGGCCGCGCGCCGAGCGGTTCAGGGCCCGTAACTCGGCGGCCGAGTCCTCGACGGGTGCGAGTTCGGTGTCCAGGACCTTGGCGAGGAGCTCCACGCTGTCGTAGAGGTTGCCGCCGGTGACCGCCCAGACCTCGCGGCAGAACGGTGCGTCGGCGTGCGCGCCGAGCGTGGCGCGGGTGAGTCCGGCCGTGGCGTCCGGGGTCAGTGCGCGCAGTTGGGGCATCGGGCGGGCCAGCGCGCCGATCGCGTCGAGGTGGCGGGCGCTCTCGCCGGTGGCGTCCCCGGGGCGCTTGGCGACCACGACGAGGACGGGCAGGTCGTCGAGGCGCTCGGCGAACGCCTCCAGCCAGTGCAGGGTCTCCTGGTCGGCCCAGTGGGCGTCGTCGATGATCAGCACCAGCGGCCATTCCCGCCGGGCGAGCCTGCGCACGGCGGCGACCAGGCCGTCGCAGACGCCCTGCGGGTCGGCCTGGCGCGCGCCCGGCTCGGCGATGCCGAGTGCGGGGCCCGCGATGTCGTACCAGTCGCCGAAGTACTCGCGCGCCTCGTCGGGCATCAGCGCCACGAGCGCGGGCTGCAGCAACTGCCGGACGACATTGAACGGAACGGACGTGATGGTCTCGCCGCCACGGGCCGACCACACCGTGCAGCGGCCCTCCGCGACGGCACGGACCCGGGCGAGCAACGCGGTCTTGCCCATGCCCGCCTCGCCGGTGAACACCAGCAGGCTGCCCGCGGCGGAACCGGCGCACAGGGCGTCGACGGCCTCCACGACCGCGGCGAGTTCGGCGTCGCGCTCCCAGAGCGGTGCCGAGGCGGCCGCACCCGGCCCTGCCTCCGTCATACCGCTACCTCCCCAGGTCGCCAGGTCGCCCCAACGGCGTACAGGCATCGAGCCTAGCCCTCCGGAAGGCGCGATGGAGCCTGGTCGGGACACCTGTTGCCGTCACGGATGACAGGCGAGGACGGAAGGGAGGCCCGGGGCGCCTGCCCCCCACGGGCGGGGTGAAAGTTGTTGACTGCCGACAGCCGCGAACTGAAGCTGCCTTTCAACGTCGTCGCGAGGCGGGAGGAACGAGGAGCGGGTACGGGACGGAACCGGGCCTGCCGGGAAGAGGAGTTGAGCCGGTGCGGGTGATCGGCCTGATGTCCAGTTTCCGCCGATGCCTCGGGGCGCGGACCAGCCGGTGCGTCTGGTATTCGAGTGACTTTGATCGGGCTCCTCTCATCCGGTTTTCACCCGCACCTCATACGGTGGACCCATGACGCAGGCGACTCCCCCAGGCTGGTATCCCGATCCCGGGCAGACAAGTGACGGTCCCGCCACGCAACGCTGGTGGGACGGCAGTACATGGACGGACCAGACCCGCCCCGCGGAGTCGGCCGCCGCATGGGGCGGTCCCCCGGCGTATCCACCGGGAGCCCCGTACTCGGAAGCCCCGTACACGGGCGCCTCGTACGCGGGCGCGCATCCGGGCGGGCCACGGCGCGGAGTGCGTACGGCGATAGCCGTCGCCGTCGCCGTCGCGGTACTCGCGGGCATCGGCGGCGGTGTGTACGCGCTGACCGCCGACGACGATTCGGGCAGCGTGGAGCAGGGCAACGCCCAGCCGACTCCGACGCTGCCGGGGGGCCCGCAGGGACAGGACGGTGGCCAGGACGGCGGCGGCCAGGGCGGTCCCGGCGGTCAGGACGGCGGCGAGAGCGGGGTCCCGCAGCCGCGGCAGACCGAGAAGGGCTTCGCCGCCGACCCCGTCAACGGCATCAGCCTCCCCGTGCCCGACGACTGGAGCGGCGAGACCATCCAGGTGGGCGCCCAGGTGACGTCCAAGGACTCCTACAAGTGCCCGGGCGACACCTCGGCGACCTGCACCCGGGGCGGCGCGTACTCCGCTCCCGCGCTCGCGCTGAAGCTGAAGGCCACCACCGCCGAGGCCGCCGCCAAGGAGGACATCTCCAAGAACGCCGAGGAGTCCTACGGCGGCAAGAGCTACGGCAAGATCACCTCGCACGACGAACTCTCCTCCAAGGCGGTCACCGTGGCCGGGCAGAAGGGCTACGCGGTCCGCTGGAAGGTCGTCACGAGCAAGGGTGCTGACGGCTACGTCGAGTCGCTGGTCTTCCCTGCGCCGGCCAACGCCAAGCAGCTCGTCGTCGTGCGCTTCGGCCTCGACGTCGGGTCCGCGGCGCCCAAGCAGTCCGTGATCGACGACATCACGAAGGGCATCAAGGAGTCCGCCGGCGGCGGGGGCAACGGCCAGGACGTGTAGGACGTGCAGGACGTGCCGAACCTGCAGGACGCATAGAACGCGCCGCACGTGCAGGACGTACGACGGCCGGGTGGGGCGCCTCTCCGCTCAAGAGGAACCCCACCCGGCCGGGGGGTGCGCGCCGCCCCCGTCCCCACGGTGCGGCGCGATCAGGTCACCGTCCAGTCATCCCATGGACGGCGGCCTGGGTCTCAAGGGGACCCGGACAGCCCGAGGGCGGGCAGCAGGGCCACTTCCACGTAGCGCAGGAGGTAGTCGGCGTCCGCGGGCCGCCCCTCCAGGAGGGGACGGACGCGGAGCACGCCGAGCAACTGCGCCGGCAGGAACTCCAGTACCGGATGGTCGGCCGTGATCTCTCCCCGCTCGACCGCGCGCCCGATCATCGCCCGCAGCGCGTCGAGTTCGGGCTCCACCAGGGCGTCGCGCAGCGCGCGCTTCAGTTCCTCGTCCAGCATCACGGACTGTCCGAGCGCCTGCATGAGCCTGGTGTCCTCGTCGGACCGCTCGCCCGCCGTACGGGCGACCGCGCGCAGGTCACCGGCGAGTGAGCCGGTGTCGATGCCGATGAACTTGGGGCAGTGGTTGGCGCGCAGGGCGGCTGCCACGAACTGCGGCTTCGTCTTCCACTGCCGGTAGAGCGTGGACTTGCTGCACCGGGTGCTGGCGGCGACGCCCTCCATGGTCAGGGCGTCATAGCCGCACGCGCGGACCTGGTCGAGCACGGCGTCGAAGAACTCCTGCTCACGCTCGGCCGTGATCTTGGAGCGGCGCGAGGCGGCGACCGTCTCCGGCCCCTCCGCTGCCTGCGACGTCATGACGCTTCCCCTCGCTCGTCCCGGCGGTGCCCGGCGGGCCTGCGCCTGCGGATGTTCCGGTGCGGTGTGGCTCCCGGTCCCGCGGACGCCCTATCGGTACGCCAGTGTACCGGAACGCTAACGTACCGGAACGCTGGCGTACCGGAACGCTGGCGTACCGGAACGCCTTCGTATCGGTACACTGTCGTATCGATGAGCCTTGGACAGGACCCACCCTCGTGTCGAGTGGATCCCCTCCTGGGCTCACCACGCACCAGCACACGTTGAGACCGTCAAGCAAAGGGGCCGGGGGATGGAACGCCCAACCGAGCCTGCACAGAGGGGATCCGCCGCGACACCGCGGCCGCCCCTGGTCCGTGAGGTCCTGCTCGTCGCGGGCCTCTTCCTCGTCTACAAGCTCGGCCGACAGCTGGCCACCGGCCACACCGCCGAGGCCTTCGACAACGCGCGCCGCGTGTGGGACCTCGAACGGTTCCTGCACCTGCCCGGTGAAGGCTCCGTACAGTCCGCGATGCTGCACGGCGACACCCTCGTCCACATCGCCAACACCTATTACGTGACCGTCCACTTCCCCGCCACGGCGGCCTTCCTGGTCTGGCTGTACCTGCGGCGGCCCCGGCACTACGTGTGGGCCCGACGGGTCCTCGCCGTGGTCACGGCCGCCGCCCTGGTGGTCCATCTCACATTCCCGCTCGCCCCGCCGCGCATGCTCGCCGCGACGGGCCTCGTGGACACCGGCCAGGTGTTCGGACCCACGGTGTACGGCGCCTCGCCCGAGGCCGACTCCCTCTCGAACCAGTTCGCGGCGATGCCGTCGCTGCACTTCGGCTGGGCCCTGCTGGTCGCGATCGGCCTGATCGCCGCGACCCGGTCCCGCTGGCGCCCGCTGTGGCTGCTGCATCCGCTGATGACGCTGCTGGTGGTCGTCGGTACGGCGAACCACTACTGGCTCGACGCGATCGTGGCGGCCGCCCTCCTCGGCATCACCCTCGCCGTCCTGCGCCCGCCGCGCCGGACAGCGGACACCGCCGAGCCCGGCCGGGAGCGCGAGGGCGCCGACAGCCCCGTACCGCGGGATCCGGGCGGGCAGGGCGTATCCGTCGCGCCGGAAGCGCCCGAGCTTGTGGGAGCCGGACGATGAGCGCCACCCTCGTAGCCGTCGCCCTCTCCCTGATCTCCGCCGTCGCGTACGCGGCCGCAGCGGTGGCGCAGGAACGACTGGCCTCCCGGACCACCGACGCCGGAATGCTGCGCCTGCTGGGCCGCGGTGCCTGGTGGTGGTCGGTCGGCCTCAACGCGGGGGCCGCGCTGCTGCATGTGGCCGCCCTCAAGTACGGGACGCTCACCCTCGTCCAGCCGCTCGGCGCGCTCACTCTGGTCGCCGCGGTGCCGCTGGGCGCGCGGCTGGCGGGGCGTCGGGTCAGCACGGTCGAGTGGCGTGGTACGGCGCTCACACTGGCCGGGCTCTCCGCCGTGCTCGTCACGGCGTCCGGACCCGCGCCCGACGACGTGCTGAGCGTCCCGCAGGCGCTGGCCGTGACGGGCGCCGCCGCGGCCCTCATAGGCGTACTGGCCCGGCCGGGCGCGCGTCCCGGGCTCCGGCACGCGTCCGCGTCCGGCTTCGCCTCGGGGGTCGCGTCGGCGCTCACCCAGACCGTGACCGTCGCCGTGACGGACCGCTCGGGTCCGCTGCTCAGCGGGCAGGTGATCGTGGTGGCCGTGCTGGTCGCGGCCCTCGCCGCGGGCGGCCTGCTGCTGTCGCAGACCGCCTACCGGGGCGGACTCGGCGCGCCGCTGGCGGTGGTGACGCTGGCCAATCCGATCGCCGCCGCGGTGATCGGCCTCTCGCTCCTCGGCGAACGGCTGCAGGGCGGAGCGGCGGGGCTGCTCCTCGCGGGAGCCGGAGCGGCGGTCGCCGCCTGGGGCGTGGTGACGCTGTCGCGTTCCGCACCGGAGCCCGCGGCGGTGGAGTCCGAGCAGCACCCCGTGGCCGCGGTCCTCGCACTGGAGCCCCGGCCGGCCCCGTACGAGCCGTCCCTGCTGCCTCGCCGGCCGGCCCCGACGCCACCGGCGTCCGGGCACCTCACACCACTCTGACCCGCGCCGACCTGCTGCAGCCTGCTCTGACGCGCTCCGAATCGCTCCAGGAAAGGGCGCCCGGCCTCAGCCCAGGCCGCGTGAATCCTGCTTGAGCGCCGTGTCGACGGTGAGGGCCGTCGCCACCACGAGGCTCAGCAGCGGCTCCTGCAGCTGGAAGTGGATCTGCAGGACGTAGTTGTCCGCGGTCGTGAACATCGTCTTCGCGAGGCCTTCCCAGGTCTTGGTGATCCGGGCGACCTCGTTGTCGGCGTGGTCGACGATCGCGAAGTTCCAGGCGCGCCAGTTCTCCGCCTTGATCGCGCCGATCTGCTGTCCGTCGGCCTTGATCGCGAAGTTGATCTTCCCGAACATGTTCTGCTGGGCGATCTCACCGACCGGCGAACCGTCCGGACGTGCCACGAGCACCCGGGACTTCAGGAACTTCCGGGGCCGGGTCAGCAGCAGCTGCGGCTGGCCGTACGCGTCACGGATCTCGAACTTGTGCGTCATGAACTGGTCGAGGCTGGCGAAGAAGCGCAGCACCTTCTTCAGCGCGCTCTGCCCGACCTGGACGACCGAGCCGAGCTGGTTGCCCTGCTGGTCCATGACCTTGTACTCGTTGGTCAGCTCGATCAGCTTGGCCTTCTGGTTCACCACCAGGACCGGCTCGGTGAACAGGCTGCCGCCACCGGCCGCGTTCGCCGCGACCCCGGCCTGCTGCTGCACCTGCCGCTGGACGCGCGGATCGGAATCCGCCGCCTGCTGCGGAACCTGCTGAGCAGGTTGTGCCTGCTGCTGCACGGCCGGAGTCTGCTGCTGGTCCTGGTTGGTGTGCTGGGTCCACTGGGCGCCGTCCCAGTACCGCAGGGTCGGGGGCGCGCCCTGCGGATCCGGATACCAGCCTGCAGGTGTGTTCGAATGCGTGGTCACCGGGGCACACTACCCCGATCCCGCAGGTACATGACCAGTCCGGTCAAAGGTCTCGGTGGGACTCGTCGCACCTCCCGCGCCCCGTCGCACCTCCGCGCCCCCATGTCCCCACGCCCCCACGCCCGCTACACCCTTCTACGCCGTGGCGATCGCCGGGTCGCTGACGCCCGCCCGGCCGTTCTCGACGTGCCCGGCGAACCGGCGCAGGAACGAACCGTCCGCGTCGGAATCGACGGTGAGGTCGTACCAGCGCTTGCCGGCGCGCAGGTCCACGGTGTGCCGCACGGTCGCGCCGGACCGCACCCTGAACGACCTGGACCTGCCGCCGTAGCCGTCGGTGAGTTCGAGGTTCACCGTGCGGGCACCCTTGTTGGTGAAGGTCAGCTCGATGCTGTTCCCGTCGCCCCCGCCGTGACGGGCAGTGACCTCTGGTCCGGCGGTCCTGCCGGGGCCCTTGAAGACGCGGAGGAAGCCGTTGGGCCCGTGCACGGTCAGGTCGTACGAGCCGTTCGAGTACGCGGAGTTCCAGGTGTCCGAGACGCTCTTGCCGGCCTCGGTGGTGTAGACCCAGGGGCCGTCGGTGCGGTTCCCGGAGGTCACGTGGAAGGAGGCGCCGGCCTTCCTCCCCGAGGCGAAGGTCAGCGTGAACTTCCCGGCCTTCACGTCGGCCGAACCGTCGATCCACGGCACGTACCGGAGCGGGCGGGCGGGCCGGATGCCGCGCTCCTGCCGGGGCAGTTTCGGGTCCGCGGGAGGGGTCGGCCGGTAGTCCGGGTGCCGCTCCTTGTCCGGCGGCTCGTACGCGTCGGTGTCCGGTAGTCCGGCCGGCCTGCTGTCCTTGCGGGAGAAGTCGAACGCGGAGGTCAGGTCGCCGCAGATGGCCCGGCGCCACGGCGAGATGTTCGGCTCCTCGACACCGAAGCGGCGCTCCAGGAACCGGACGATCGAGGTGTGGTCGAGCGTCTCGGAGCAGACGTAACCGCCCTTGCTCCAGGGCGAGACGACGAGCATCGGCACCCGTGGGCCGAGACCGTACGGGCCGGCGACCTGGGTCGAGTTGCCCGCGAAGAGGTCCGGGCCGACATCGACCGTGGACTTGCCCTGGTCGGCGGAGCGGGGCGGCAGCGGCGGGACGAGGTGGTCGAAGAAGCCGTCGTTCTCGTCGTACGTGATGAACAGGGCCGTCTTCGCCCATACC
Source organism: Streptomyces sp. NPDC048484 (assembly GCF_040651415.1). Classification (NCBI taxonomy): domain Bacteria; kingdom Bacillati; phylum Actinomycetota; class Actinomycetes; order Kitasatosporales; family Streptomycetaceae; genus Streptomyces; species Streptomyces sp. NPDC048484. The sequence continues at coordinate 46,580 of NZ_JBEZJY010000040.1, read as the reverse complement.
TCGGGGTCGGCGGTCAGCGCTTCCAGTACCTGGGAGATGTACCAGGCGCCGTAGTTCGACGGCCAGTTGGAGTGCTCGGAGAACGCCTCGGGCGCCGCGACCCAGGAGACCTTCGGCAGCTTGCCGCCCACGACGTCGGCGCGCAGCTGGTCGAAGTAGCCCTCGCCCTTGCGGGCGTCGGTGCCGGTGCGGGCCTTGTCGTAGAGCGGGTCGCCGGCCTTGGCGCCCCGGTACTTGTTGAAGTAGAGCAGCGAGTTGTCACCGTAGTTGCCGCGGTACGCGTCCTGGATCCAGCCCCAGGAACCGGCCGCGTCCAGGCCGTCGCCGATGTCCTGGTAGATCTTCCAGGAGATCCCGGCCTTCTCCAGCCGCTCGGGGTACGTCGTCCAGTCGTAGCCGACCTCGTCGTTGCCGAGGACGGGGCCGCCGCCCTTGCCGTCGTTGCCGGTGAAGCCCGTCCACATGTAGTAGCGGTTCGGGTCGGTGGAGCCTATGAACGAGCAGTGGTACGCGTCGCAGACCGTGAAGGTGTCGGCGAGCGCGTAGTGGAACGGGATGTCCTCGCGGGTCAGGTACGCCATGGTCGTGGCACCCTTCGCGGGGACCCACTTGTCGTACTTGCCCCCGTTGTAGGCGGCGTGCCCGTCGGGCCAGCCGTGCGGCAGACCCTCCAGGAACTGCATGCCGAGGTCGTCGGCCTCCGGACGGAAGGGCAGCAGATCCTTGGTGCCGTCCGACTGGTGCCACACGGATTTTCCGTTGTCGAGCGCGACCGGGTGCGGGTCGCCGAAACCGCGGACACCTCGGAGCGCGCCGAAGTAGTGATCGAAGGAACGGTTCTCCTGCATGAGGACGACGACGTGCTCGACGTCCTCGATGGTGCCGCGGTGGTAACCGGCGGGGATGGCGGCGGCCTTGGCGATGCTCTCCGACAGCGCGGTGAACGCCGCGGTACCGCCCGCGAGCTGCAGGAAACGGCGCCGATTCACTTCGGTCATGACTGGGTGACCTCTCGTCCTGACGGGTACGGGCGACTGACGGACGAACCTGCGGATGCCGGAACGTGCGCGAAGCGAGTGTTCCAAGAGCAACAAACGTCAGGGAAGGGGCGCGTGGCGCCTGCGTGAAAGACGGCAGTACGTGAGGTGCCGGTCCTCTTCCTGAAGGAGCACACCGGGGAGGCGGGCCGCACGGCAGGCCGCGTCCGAGCGAGGCCCTCACGTGCCGCCGCGACCCTGCCCCCTCTTCTCCGTGGACCGACGGGCTTCTCCGTGAACCGACGGGTTGCTGAGCGCCAAAGAAGCATGCCCTGGTGCACGCTTTTCCTTGTACCGAGCATTTGACACAACGTTCCGGTCGGGACATCTTGTACGCACCGCTTGATACAAGATGCTCCGGGGGGATCTCCATATGGTCGACATGCTCGACGCCGTCTCACTCCAGTCCCGGATCCTCGACCACGCCGACCACTACGCCCGCTGGTCCGGTCTGGCCATCGGCATCGTGGCCGCACAGCGTCTGATCACGATGGACAGCGGCGACATCACGATGCCGCTCGTGTTCGCCATCACCGGCTTCGGCCTGTGCGCGGTGGGCGGCGTTTTCCTCGGCGAGGCCCTCGCCCTGCAACCCCAGGAAGCGGTACGCACCGCGAGCCTCGCCCCGCGCCTCGTCCGGGACCAAGTGCCGCCCCGCATGGCGCCCTTGCTTCTTCTGCAGACGGTGCTCCTCGTGACCTTGCTGGCGATCGGCGCGGTCACGGCGTCCTCCGACGTCGACCGGCCCGACAGAGCGGGGGGCGTCCTCAACGTCACCTGCGAAGGGATACGCACATCCCTGGGGCCCTGGCCCGGTCTGTACTACAGCGGCCCGATGTTCGCCGCACTCGCGGTCGCAACCCCCGTCTGCGTATGGGCCCTGCGCCGCATCGCCCACGGAACAGGCGATGAACAGCAGCGCCGTGACCGCGCGTGGGCCATCACCGGGGCCTGGGGGCTGCTCGTGTCGAGCCAGGTACTGCTCGTCGTGTTGATGATCTTCGTCGCACTCACGGACAAGGCCTGCGCCGGCCCGCTGGGCGTTGCCACCATCGCGGCGATCTGCCCCCTGGGCCTGCTGGGCATGTTCACCTTCGGATGGTCCCTGGTCACCGTGGTGGCACCCAGGGCGGTCGACGACGAGGCAGCCGGCGAGGAGACTTTCGACGATGAGTGACCCCGCAGTCCGCGTCGACACCACCAGCCAGGTACCGCCGTACGAGCAGATCCGCGCCCAGTTGGCAGCACTGATCCGCACGAGCCGGCTGGCCGAGGGTGAGCGCCTGCCGACCGTGCGCCAACTGGCGACCGACCTCGGTCTGGCGCCGGGCACCGTGGCCCGTGCCTACCGCGAGCTGGAGGCCGCCGAGCTGATCCGCACCCGCCGTGGCGCGGGCACCAGGGTCGCGCCGCTCCCGCCGGATCCACACGCGCACGATGCCGGCCGACTCACCACTTTGGCACGGGACTTCACCTCGGCCGCCCGGGCACTCGGCGCCGACACCGAGGACATCCTGACCGCCGTCCGTGACGCCCTGGACCCGGGGCACGCTTCCTCTTCGCCCGCTGCCGGAAGCGGGAAGAGCGGCCCCAGGGCGGCCGGCGTCACAGGAGCGAACAACACCACGGCAAGGGACAAAGAGCTTCCCGATGTTGTCGTCAAGCTGCCGCGGTGACGGGTGGTATGACCCGGCAACACGTCCCGCCTGTCCCACAGAAGCACCCACAAGGCGTTGACTCGCCGGCGGGCGAGAGCCGGCACGCTCCGGGTGTGCCGCTCTCCTTCCGCTTTCTTGCGGCCGTAGAACCGACGGGACTCTGGCCGCGGACCAAGGTACTGCTGACGTGCGGCACGAACGACACCCAGGTCCCCTGTGCCACAACCAACGCCTTGACGACGCCGACCACCCGAAGCCAAAAGGGCACCTGTTCCGGTCTCGGCCGGAGCGGTGAAGCAAACCGACTGCCACGAGGCAAGCGGCAAGCGGTGACCAGGGAGTTTCCACCCGACGGAAGTCCTATTGCCGGGGCGTGGGTGACGTCGTCATGGTGTTTCCAACACGACGTCGAGGATGACGGGACCCGCTCATGCCGCACATGACTGCTTTTGCCAGGAACCAGTGGTACGTCGCCGCCTACGCGCATGAGGTCGGCCGGGAGTTGTTCGGCCGGACGATTCTCGGCGAGCCGCTCGTCTTCTACCGCACCGAGGAGGACGGCCGGCCCGTCGCGCTGCACGACCGCTGCGTGCACCGTCGCTATCCCCTCTCCGCGAGCGGGCTCGACGGCGACCGGATCGTCTGCGGTTACCACGGCTTCACGTACGACACGACGGGCGCCTGTGTGTACGTACCGGGGCAGAAACGTGTCCCCCGCACCGCGCGGGTCGCCGCCTATCCGGTGGTCGAGCAGGACGCCCTGATCTGGGTGTGGATCGGCGACCCGGCCCTCGCCGACGCGGAGACGATCCCGCGGGCCAGGCACCTCGACTCCCCCGGCTGGGTCACCGTCAGCGGGATGGAGCCGATCGACGCCGACTACGGCCTCCTCGTCGACAACCTCCTCGACCTGTCCCACGAGACCTATCTGCACGGCGGCTACATCGGCACCCCCGAGGTCGCCGAGACGCCGATCACCACCGAGGTCGACGAGGGCGCGGGCATCGTGCGGGTGAGCCGGCACATGGACGACGCCGAGTGCCCGCCGTTCTACGCCAGGTCGACCGGCATCAAAGGGCGGATCACCCGGTGGCAGGACATCGAGTACCACGCGCCGTGCCTGTACCTGCTGCACAGCCGGATCGCCCCGGCCGGTGTCGTGCCCGAGCCGGACGGCAGCGACCCGAACGGCTTCCACACCGAGATCACGTACGCCATCACCCCCTCCGCCGACGGCAAGGTGTACGACTTCTGGATGGTCTCGCGCGACTGGGCGACCGACGACGCCGAGGTGACCGAGTTCCTGCGGGGCAACAACCACACCGTCGTGATGCAGGACGTCGACGCGCTCAACCTGCTGCAGCGGACGCTCGGCACGGAGCGGACCGGCTACCAGGAGCTGAGCATCAACATCGACACCGGTGGTCTGGCCGCCCGCCGTATCCTCGCCCGGCTGGTCGAGGAGGGCGAGAAGCCCATGGAGAAGGTCCAGTGACCAGCCCGACGGGTGAGATCTACCGCATCGACTGGCTGCCGGGCACGGACGTGCTGCACGGCACCTGTCACTGCCAGGCCGAGCACACCGCCGAGGACCCCGTCGAGATGTGGGAGTGGATGCTCGGCCACCCCGAAGGACACCTCCCGCACGTCCCGCACGTCCCGCGTGTTCCGGACGTTCCTCAAGGAAACAGCTCATGACCTCGCAGTCGTACGAAGCCGAACTCGTCGTCGAGCGACGGGACCTGGCGGCCGACGGCGTGCTCGCCCTGACCCTGCGTCATCCGCTGGGCGAGGAACTGCCGGTCTGGGAGCCGGGCGCCCACATCGACGTACTCCTGGGTCCGGACCTGGAGCGGCAGTACTCCCTGTGCGGTGATCCCGCCGACCGGCACGAGTGGCGCGTCGCGGTCCTGCGCGAACCCGGCGGACGCGGTGGATCCGCCCATGTGCACGGCCAGTTGGCGGCCGGCGGCAAGGTCCGCGTACGCGGCCCGCGCAACCATTTCCGTCTCCTGCCCTCACCCCGCTACCGCTTCGTCGCGGGCGGCATCGGCATCACCCCGATCCTGCCGATGCTGGCCGCGGCCGAGGCGGCGGGCGCCGACTGGACGCTGCTCTACGGCGGGCGGACTCGCGACTCCATGGCATTCACCGAGGAGTTGAAGCGCTACGGGGACAAGGTGCGCGTCGCCCCACAGGACGAGAGCGGGCTGCTCGACCTCGCCTCCGTGCTCGGTGCACCCCGGCCGGACACGCTCGTCTACTGCTGCGGCCCCGGTCCGCTGCTGGACGCGGTGGAGGAGCGGTGCGCGGGGTGGCCCAGGGGCTCCCTGCACGTCGAGCGCTTCCAGCCCGCCCGGCCCAAGGCGCAGGAGCCGGGTGCGGGTGCGGGCCCGCACACCGACATCGACACCGACACCGGCACCGAGTTCGAAGTGGTCCTGGAGCGCTCGGGCCGCACGCTCACCGTCCCCGCGGACGTCTCCGTGCTCGACACCGTGCGGGCGGCAGGCGTCGAGGTGCTCTTCTCCTGCACCGAGGGCACCTGCGGGACCTGTGAGACGGACGTCCTCGACGGCACCCCGGACCACCGGGACTCGGTGCTCACGGACGACGAGCGCGAGGCCGGCGAGACCATGCTCATCTGTGTGTCCCGGTGCCGCGGGAAGCGCCTCGTGCTCGACCTGTGATCCGCAGGTCCGCCTCGATCCGGGCGACCGTGGCCAGCAGATGGGGCAGCAGGTCACGGCGTACGGACTCCATGGAGTTGCGGCTGGCGTGTACGGGGATGTTGACCGCCGCCACCACCTCGCCGTCCCGGTCGCGCACCGGGACGGCGACCGAGCGCAGCCCCTCCTCCAGTTCCTGGTCGACGATCGCGTACCCCTGGCGGCGCACCCGGCGCAACTCGGTGCGCAGCAGATCGGCCGAGACGATCGTGCGGGCCGTCAGGGGCCGCAGTTCGGCGCGCGCCAGGCGGGTGTCGACCTCTTCGTCGGACAGTTGCGCGAGCAACACCCTGCCCACCGAGGTCACCTGGGCGGGGAAGCGGCTGCCCACCGTGATCGTCGCGGTCATGATGCGGTGCGTCGGCACGCGTGCGACGTACACGATGTCGTCGCCGTCGAGTACGCACAGGGACGACGACTCCCTTGTCTCCGCTACGAGTTGCTCCAGATGCGGCTCGGCGATCTGCGGCAGGGTGAAACTGGACAGGTACGAGTAGCCGAGTTCGAGGACGCGCGGGGTGAGCCGGAACATCCGGCCGTCCGTCTCCACGTATCCCAGGTCGAAGAGCGTCAGCAGGAAGCGGCGGGCCGCCGCGCGGGTCAGGTCGCTGACCCGCGCCACCTCGCTGAGCGTGAGTTCCGGATGGTCGGCGTCGAAGGCGCGGATGACCGCGAGGCCGCGCTCGAAGGAACGGACGAAATGCGGTTCGCGGGCTCCAGCAGGCATCGTCGCCTCCACGGGACGCACGGGGGTGCGCTCTGCGCACGCTAGGAGCACACTTCGGCAACTGTCAACGACCGTGCGTGTCACGGGCATTGACCTCTCCCCCGGGCAGGTTCTACGTTCCCGCTGAGCACTTCTGTGCGGTCTGCGCACAGCCTGTCGAAGAACTGTCCCAGTAGGGGGAGTCATGCGTCGCCTGCTCATCGGCCTCGTGACCGGCACCATGTTCGTCGCCGCGACGGCCTGCGGTTCGTCCGACTCCCCGGGAGCGGACGACGGATCCGACAAGGCATCCGGGGGCACCACCACGGTCAAGGTCGGCGTCATCCCCATCGTCGACGTCGCCCCCTTGTACCTGGGCCAGAAGAAGGGCTTCTACAGCGAGCGGGGCATCAAGCTGTCACTGACGAGTGCGCAGGGCGGGGCGGCCATCGTGCCCGGCGTGGTCTCCGGCCAGTTCGACTTCGGCTTCAGCAACATGACGTCCCTGCTGACCGCCCAGTCCAAGAACGTGCCGGTCAAGACCGTGGCGAACGGTGTCGCGTCCACCGGCAAGAAGGGCGCCGACTTCGCGGAGCTCGCCGTGAAGAAGGGCAGCCCCCTCAAGTCCGCCAAGGACGTGGAGGGCAAGAAGGTCGCCGCCAACACGCTCAACAACATCTGTGACACCTCGACCAGGGAGTCGGTCCGCAAGGACGGCGGCGACCCGTCCAAGGTCAAGTTCGTCGAGATGCCTTTCGACCAGATGCCGGCCGCGATAGAGGGCGGTCAGGTGGACGCGGCCTGTGTCGTGGAACCCGCGCTCGCCACGATCAAGGCCAAGGGCGGCACCTCCATCGCGTCGCTCTTCGTCGACGTGTCGCCCGAACTCACCGTGGCCATGTACTTCGCCTCCCAGCAGTACATCCAGAAGAACCCGAAGATGGTGAAGAAGTTCCAGGCGGCGACCGTCGAGTCCCTGGAGTACGCCGACAGCCACCCGGCGGAGGTCCGCGAGATCATCACCACCTACACGAAGATCCCCAAGCCTCTGGTGGAGTCGCTCGTGCTGCCCCGGTGGCCCGCGGAGCCGGACCGGCGCTCCATCGAGAGGCTGGCCGAACTGGGCGAGCAGGACGGCCTGTTCGAGAAGGCGCCGGATCTGGACAAGCTGCTGCCGTGAGGGGTGCCAACGCCGTTCTGGGCGCAGCCGGGCTCGCGGCCTTCCTCGCCCTCGGCGAGGCGGTGCCGCGGCTCGGCCTCGTCGACGAGGACTACTTCCCGCCGACCAGCCGCATCGCCGACGCGCTCGCGAAGGAGCTGGCCGACGACGCGTTCTGGACCGCGCTCGGGGACACGCTCACCGGCTGGGCGATCGGGCTCACGATCGCCGTGACCGCGGGCATCCTCGCGGGAGTCCTGATCTCGGTCACGCCGTACCTCCGCGAGGCGACCGCCTCGACGATCGAGTTCCTGCGTCCGATCCCGTCGGTCGCGCTGATCCCGCTCGCCGTGCTGCTGTACGGAACCGAACTGCGCTCGGTGCTCCTGCTGGTCGTCTACGCGTCGTTCTGGCAGGTCCTCGTACAGGTCATGTACGGCGTCCAGGACGTCGACCCGGTCGCCGAGGAGACCGCCCGCTCGTACGGGCTCGGCCCCTGGGCGCGGATCCGTCATGTGCTGTGGCCCACGGCCCTCCCGTACGTCATGACGGGTGTGCGGCTGGCCGCCGCGGTGGCGCTGATTCTCGCCGTGACCGCCGAACTCGTCATCGGGGCGCCGGGGCTGGGCGCGCGGATCGCCGTCGCCCAGACCTCCCAGGCGGTGCCGGAGATGTACGCGCTGGTGGTGGTCACCGGTCTGCTCGGGCTGCTCATCAACGTGGGTGCGCGGGCCGTCGAGCGGCGGGCGCTGGCCTGGCACCAGTCCGTACGCGGGGAGGTGGCGGTGTGAGCGGCAACGTGATCGACGGCGTGAGGGGTGTCCTGCTGCGGCTCCTCCTCGTCGTCGCGCTGCCCGCCGTGCTCGTCGTGGCCTGGTGGTTCGCGTCGGACGACAGCACGGACATCTACTGGCCGCCGCTGCGGACCATCCTCACCACGTTCCCGGACGTCTGGACCGGTGAGCGGCTGCGCGGGGACGTGTTGCCCAGCCTGGTGCGCCTGACGGCCGGTTACGCGTGCGCGGCCCTCGCGGGCGTGGCACTCGGCACGGTGATCGGCTCGTACCGCCGGGTACGGGCCGTGTGCGAACCGGTGCTTGAGTTCCTGCGCGCGGTGCCGCCGCCCGTGCTCGTCCCGGTCATCATGCTGTTCGCGGGGATCGGCGACACGATGAAGATCGCGGTGATCGCGAGCGGCTGCGTCTGGCCGATCCTGCTCAACACCGTCGAGGGCGTGCGCGCGGTCGATTCCGTGATGTCGGAGACGGCCCGCTCCTACGGCATCACGGGCGTCGCCCGGCTACGGCACCTGGTGCTGCGCTCGGCGAGCCCGCAGATCTTCGCGGGTCTGCGGCAGGCCCTGTCCATCGGCATCATCCTGATGGTCATCAGCGAGATGTTCGCCGCCAGCAACGGGCTCGGCTTCACCATCGTCCAGTTCCAGCGCGGCTTCGCCATCCCCGACATGTGGACCGGGATCCTGCTGCTCGGTCTGCTCGGGTTCGTCCTGTCGGTTGTCCTCCGGCTGGTCGAGCGACGCGTGCTCGGCTGGTACCACGGTCTGCGCGACGCTTCCCGGCGGTCGTCGTGAACCTCGTGAAAGGGCGGTCCATGCTCGACGTAAACGGCCTCAAGAAGGTCTACGAGGGATCGGGCCGACGAGTGGAGGCGGTGCGCGACCTCACCTTCACGGTGGACGCCGGTGAACTCGTGTGTCTCGTCGGGCCGTCGGGCTGCGGCAAGACGACGCTGCTGAAGTGCGTGGGCGGACTGCTCACACCCACGGCCGGCGAGGTGCTGATCGGGGGCCGCCGGGTGACCGGGCCGCCTCCGGACATGGCAGTCGTCTTCCAGGAGTACGGGCGCAGCCTGTTCCCCTGGAAGCGGGTGGGCGAGAACGTCGAACTGCCTCTCAGACAGAAGAGGTTGAGCAGCGCCAGACGGCGTGAGCTGGTCGCCGACGCCCTGGAGTCCGTCGGGCTCACGGACGCCGCGGGCGCGTACCCGTGGCAGCTGTCGGGTGGCATGCAGCAGCGGGTGGCCATCGCCCGAGCCCTGGCGTACGAGCCCGAAGTGCTGCTCATGGACGAGCCGTTCGCGGCGGTCGACGCCCAGACCCGTGCCGATCTGGAGGATCTGGTCCGCGGTCTGTGGCGGCAGCGGGGCATCACGATCCTGTTCGTGACGCACGACATCGACGAGGCCGTCTACCTCGGCGAGCGGGTGCTGATCCTCTCCTCCTCCCCGACCGTCGTGCAGGAGCAGCTGAAGATCGATCTCCCGGCCGACCGGGACCAGTTGCACACCCGGGTGGCCCCGCGCTTCGCCGAACTGCGGACCCATGTGTACGAGCAGATCCAGGCGGCCAAACGCGGAGCACCGGCCGACCGCCCGGTGGAGGCTCTCAAGTCGGACACGCCTCCACCGCGTTGAGTCAGCCCAGGGATCGCCCGGGGGGGGCGCCCGGGGATCGTTACGCCTCGGCGGCGGGGACCACGCTGAGGTGGCTCGTTGCGCGTCGTCCCCGGCCGGTCCCGGCCCGGCTCGTCCGGCGCGTCGCCGGGGTTGGACGGTGGGCCTCGCGCAGGACCAGCGTCAGCCGCGTGTATCCCATGTCATGAAGGGACTTGGGGGTCTCGCCGACGATCCGGCAGGTGCTCCCCCACCTCGGATCCGGGTGCAGCAGCGGCCGCACCGCGCCGTCGTGCTCGACGGCGTGCGGGCCGACCGAGCGGATCCAGTGCGGCAGGCCGTGCCGGTAGGCGGCGTCCATGATCGGGTCCTGGGCGATGTCCCGCAGGATCGACTGGAGCCCGTGATCGTGGCCGTACCGCTCCACGGCAGCGGCGAAGTGCGCCAGCATCGGCAGACACCAGCTCGACTCGTGCTCGGCGAGGACCGTACCCGCGTCCGGATGGAAGAGGACGAACCGCAGGAAGTTGTCGCCCGGCATCGCGGTGGGGTGCGGGCCGACCTCCCGGAAAAGTGTCTCGAACGCACCGTTGGCCAGCACGACGTCCCAGCGGTGGTCGAGGACGACGGACGGAAAAGAAACGGCGTCCAGGAGTACTGCGTAGTCCTGAAGGTATGCCTGGGCCTCAAGGCTCTCGGGGACAGGCCGCGGCTTCGGCCGGGGCCCTCCTGCCTGGTACGCCATCGGGAGGTCCACCCCTCTTGCCTATGCGGCCTTCACGCGGCGTCGTGATCCTGCTACCCCGGTTGGAGCGGTGTCAACTATCGTGGCATTTGAAGCCCGTTGACGGCTGAATCCCGCCACAGTTGTGGCGACACCTGGATGTGAGTTCGACCAAGGGGCTACTCTCCGGTCTTCGGGCAGTTCACGCTGCACATCACGGATCCCCACAGGGACTTCACGTCCGAGGGATCCGGTTCCCCCACAGCGGTCGGTCGATAGAGACGTAGGAGAACTGTCGGTGACGGATGGCTTCGAGGTTCCGGGCGCCACGGCGACGGGTCTGCTGCCGGCCGTCGTGGCCCGAGTCGCCCAACTGGCGGACCGACTCGGCGCCCCGCACAGCGAGTTCTTCGACGCCGACCGCCTCTCCGCCGCGTCGGGTGTCCCGGAGGCCGTGGTCCGGTCCCTGCTGAACGGGAGACCCTCGGGCGAGCCCGACCTCCAGGCCCGCTTCCTGCAACGCCTCGGCCTGCTGCGCCGTACGCGCCTGAAGCCGGGCGGCCGCCGTTACACCCAGCAGGAGATCGCCGACGGCGCGGGCATGTCGCGTCAGCAGGCGGGCGCGCTCATCAACGGCGACCGGCGCCCGACCATGGAGCACTGCGACGCCATCCAGCGTTTCTTCCGCGTACACGCCGGCTTCCTCACCGCCGAGGACCCGGAGGCGCTCGCCGGCGCCCTCCAGCGCACCGAGCAGGATCTGCTCCAGCGGCTCGCCGACCGGGAGCGGCAGGCGGACCCGGCGACCGCGGACGACCCGCTGGAGCGGTTGCTGCAGGACCACGGGGTCCGTGGCATCGCCTGGCGGGCCGCGCAGCTGCCCACCGACCAGCACCGGGACAAGGTCGCCGAGTGGCTGGACATGCTCCTGGAGAGCGTCAAGCGCCCCGAGTCGTGATCCGGGGACGGGGAACTGCCGTGGTCCCACGCTGGAACGGCATGCGTCCCGACCGCCTCAGCTCCGACGTGTCCGGCCTGTCAGAGGGCCTCTGACACCTGGTCCACCTGTCAGAAGCCCCCTGGGCCCAGGGGGCTTCTGAGCCCTCGCCCGTCATGCGCCGGCTCGGCCGACCGGGCGAACGGACGCGTGCGGAAAGGGCATTGTCAGTGGCGGACGGCAAGCTGGACCCAGCGCCACCGCTGTGCGGCGGCGCGCGCGAGACCGAAGCGCCGAAGCCGAGCCGAACCGGGAGAGCCGTCCGATGCCGACAGCCGTACTCACCGATCACGAACGCACCGCCGTGCAGGCCTATCTGCGTCTCTTGCAGACCGTACGAGCCACGCTGGACGGCCCGTCCGCGGCGGGCCGGCCACCCGTCGTGCCGCCCGCCGCCCTCGCGGAGGCGGAGAGCGCACTGGCCGCGGCCGGCCTCACGGGCAACGAAGAGGCGTTCTTCCGTCTGCTGCACACATGGTGCCCGGAGGTGTGATGAGCCACCGTCACTCCTTCGACGGGAGCGGGAAGACTCCCCCGCTGCCGGGGGCGGCGCTCAGCCTTGCCCGCGTGGCACGGTCACCGAGGTCGCCACGAGTCCCCGGCTCACCCTCCAGCGTCCTTCGAAGCGGCCGACGCGACGGCCGTCCACCACCGGACCGGGCACGAGGAGTCCGGCGCGCAGACCGCCGGACATGGTGTGTCCGGGATCCATGAAGACCTCGATGTCCGCCTCGGCGAAGTCGAGCCACTTACCCGTGAGGGGGAACCACGCCTTGTAGACCGACTCCTTGGCGCTGAACAGGAGCCGGTCCCAGTGGATCAGGGGATGCTCCCCGGCGAGGACGCGCAGCCGCCGGTCCTCGTCGGGCAGCGCCACCGACGACAGCACGCCCTCCGGCAGCGGCTGATGGGGCTCCGCGTCGATGCCGAGCGAGGCCAGGTCCACGGCTCGGGCCAGTGCTGCGGCGGCATAACCCTCGCAGTGCGTCATGCTGCCGACCAGTCCGGCGGGCCACCGCGGGGCTCCCCTCTCACCGGGCAGGAGAGCCTGTGGGGGCACGCCGAGCTTCTCCATGGCGCGCCTCGCGCAGCCGCGTACCACGGTGAACTCACGGCGCCGTTTCTCGACGGCGCGCGCGATCAGCGCCTCTTCCTCCGGATACAGCTCGGGGTACCGCGTCGTGCCCCGGGTGCCCTCGGCGTGGTCGTCAGCGTGTGCCTCCACGGCCACGACCGACTCCGGGAGCAGCTCCTCGATCACCGGATCCGACCTCCATCGGCAGAATGCGGCGCAGCTTGCCCGGTGGTTCCGAGCGCTTGCGCCACTCGCGCGGGTAACCCACCGACACCTCTTCGAAGCGGACGCCGTCGAGCCAGGTGGTGCGGGGAATGTGCAGGTGACCGTAGACCATGGCAGCCACCCGGTGGGTGCGGTGCCAGTCCGCGGTGAGCCGGGTGCCGCACCACATGGCGAACTCCGGGTACCAGAGGATCTCCATCGGGTGCCGGTCCAGCGGGTAGTGGTTGACCAGCACCGTGGGCAGCTCGGCGGGGATCTCCGCGAGCCTGCGTCCGGTCTCGGCCACCCGGGCCCGGCACCAGGCCTCGCGGCTGGGGTACGGGTCGGGGTGCAGCAGGTACTCGTCCGTGCAGACGACGCCGGTCTCACGGGCGTACGCGAGACCTTCTTCCATGGTCGTGCAGCCCGCGGGCAGGAACGAGTAGTCGTACAGGAGGAAGAGCGGGGCCACGGCGACCGGTCCGCCGGGTCCTTCCCACACGGCGTACGGGTCCTCCGGGGTGGTCACGCCCAACTCGCGGCAGAGCTCCACGAGATGCTGGTAGCGGGCCACCCCGCGCAGGGTGACGGTGTCCTTGGGGTGGGTCCACAGCTCGTGGTTGCCGGGCGCCCAGATCACTTTGCGGAAGCGGCCGCTGAGGGTTTCGAGGGCCCAGCGGATGTCGGCCACCGTCTCCGCGACGTCACCGGCCACCAGGAGCCAGTCCTCGTCGGTCTCGGGGCGCATCGCCTCGACGAGGGCGCGGTTCTCGGCGTATCCGATGTGCAGGTCGCTGATGGCCAGCAACCGGCCCTGACGGTCAGCCGTCGTCACCCTCGCCCCCCTCCGCGGGCCGGGACGCCACTCGGCCGCCCGGATGGGAACACAAGAACACACGCGCGCTCCACCGTACAAGGCGGTCTCCGCTGTCGGAAGCCGTTCAGGGCCGCGGTGGTCGCTCCCGCCGGAAGCCGTCGGCAGCCGTTCGAAGCCGCGGTGGTCGCTGCCGTCGGAAGCCGTTCGGCCGACGGAGCGTGTGACGGTGCACACGGGCTCTGACCTGCCTCGGGAGCTCCGGCGGGCCCGTCCAACCGATCCCGTAACACGCCCGTAGCAGCACCACTGCTCAGGAAGCCCTATGATCGGCCATACACAACCGCCACGAACTACCGTTTTCGAACGGCGGTTTTGTGTACCCATTTAACCACTTGGCCGGGCCTGGCCTGTTTTGCCGTGCCCGTGAACCCTGAAAGGCGGCCTGCATGGTCTCTCGCGTACGCGTCTGGCTCAACCGCACGTACGCGGAGAACGTGTTCTTCATGGATCAGCTACGGCGAAATCCATGTGGCCGCGCGGTCGAGATCCACGCCACCCACGGTGACCCCGACTCCCCCATCCTGGCCGCCGCGGACTTCGCCGCGATGGAGCCGCAGGGGCTGTCCCCGGCCGCCTACGTCGAGTACGCGCTCGACCAGTGCGCCCGGCACTCCATCGACGTGCTCGTGCCCGTCCTGCACCAGGCGGCCCTGGCCGAGCACCGCGAGGACTTCGCCGCGGTCGGTACGGCGCTGCTCGCACCCCCCGCCGAGGCCGTGCACACCTTCCAGGACAAGGTCGACGCGTACGAGGCCGTCGAGAAGCTCGGCGTGCCGGTGCCTCCGTGGTCGCGGGTCCGCACCGCGGACGAGCTGATCGCGGCGGTCGACGAGCTGGAGGCCGCAGGCCACAAGGCGTGCTTCAAGCCGGCCTCCGGAGCGGGTGGCGTCGGCTTCCGCATCATCACGCGCACCCCCTTCTCCCTCATGCACCTCAGCGGCTTCCCCAGCCCGTACATGCCGCTCGACCTGGTCGTCCAGGCGCTGCAGCAGGCCGACGAGCCCGTGGACTGGCTGGTCATGCCCCTTCTGGGAGAGCCGGAGGTGTCCGTGGACTGCCTCACCGGTCCTGACGGCCGGGTCCGGATGGCCGTGGGCCGTACGAAGAACGGGCGGCGGCGCGGTTTCACGCTGGACCCGTCGTTCATCGAGCCGGCGCGGGTCCTCGCGGAGGGCTTCGGACTGCACTACCTGACGAACATCCAGTTCCGGATGTTCGGTGACAAGCCGGTCCTCATGGATGTCAACACCCGCCCCGCGGGTGGTCTGCACCAGCTCTCGCAGTGCGGGATCAACGCTCCGTGGGCCGCCGTACAGCTGGCGCTCGGCGAGGAGCCCGGCGATCTCGTCCCGCCGTTCCTCGGCCAGGACTACGCGGTGGTCTCCGGGCCGCGCGCGGTACGTCCCGTGTCGGCGCCGCTCCACGCGGACCTGGACCTCGACGTCCCCGTGCCGGCCCCGGACGCCACCGCGGGCGCACAGACGGCTCAGGCAACCCATTCGGCTCAGGTTGCGCAGTCTTCACAGACCTCGGACAGGCCCTTGACCGTCTGATCGATTCATACCGACCAGGCGCACGTGTCACCTCCCGCTCTCCGGGCGGGGGCGCGTCCGGTCGGTCGGCCGCTCGTCATGGCGGGTACCCGGTGAACCCACCGGGTACCCGCCATGACCAGGCCTCCTACCGCTTCCTCAGCGGTTCATGAGCGCGGTCATCGCTTCCCCACGGCCAGTCGCAGCGTCTGGATCTCGAAGGGGCGCAGAGTGACGGAGACGCTGTTCCCGTCCGTGTCGGCCGCCGTGAGGGGGCGCTCCAGGAGGTCGGTGATCTGCGCGCCGGCCAGCGGGAAGCTCGTGCGCAGGGTGCCCTGGGCACGGCCGCCGCTCGACTCGTAGACGCGTACGACGACATCGCCCGAGCTGTCGTCGGCGATCTTGACCGCCTCGATGGTCACGCCCTCGCCGTCCACGGAGACGACCGGTTCGGGCGTGCCGGCCGAGTCCGCCACCCGCAGCGGCAGGTTGAGCGCGTAGCCCTCGGCGACCGCGTCCTCGATGGTCGCGCCCGGCAGCAGCGCGTAGGTGAAGCGGTGCCTGCCCTGGTCGGCCTCCGGGTCCGGGATGCGCGGGGCGCGCACCAGGCTGAGCCGGACCGTGGTCGTCGTACCGCCGTCCTCGCGGACCGTGCGGGAGACGTCGTGGCCGTACGTGGAGTCGTTGATGACCGCCACGCCGTAGCCGGGTTCGCCGAGGTGGACCCAGCGGTGGCCGGAGACCTCGAAGCGGGCCGACTCCCAGCTGGTGTTGGTGTGTGTGGGCCGCTGGATGTGGCCGAACGCGATCTCGGCGGACGAGTGCGCCGCCCGGATGTCCACCGGGAAGCCCGCCTTGAGGAACTTCTCGGCCTCGTGCCAGTCGATGTCCGTCTCGAAGTCGATGCGGGGGCTGCCGGCGCGCAGGCTGATCGTCTGGGTGATGCGCGAGCCGTTGCCGAAGGAACGCTCCACACGGATCGCCCCGAGCAGCGGGTCCTCGGCGGACACGGTCACGGACGACGCGTCCAGCAGGTCCGTGTAGCGGTTCTTGTAGTGCTTGTCGACGTCCCAGGCGTCCCAGTGGTTCGGGAGGTCCGTGTGCAGCCGGAGCAGGTTGCCCTGGCCGGCGAGGACCTCACGGCCGCCTGCGCGCAGATCCCGTACGGAGGACAGGGTGCCGTCCTCGGCGACCTCGACGCGGACCAGGCCGTTGTCGAGGACCCGCCCGTCGACCGTCACGGGGCTGGGCGCCTCACCGGTGCCGGTCCCGAGGGGCGCGCTGCCGTTCGCGGGGACGACGGTGTGGGCCAGGGAGCCGTCGGCGGCCCGTACGACCTCGCGGCGCTCGGCCGGGCTCGTGTTGAAGACGCGGGCGCCGCCCGTGCCGAGTGCGGTGATCGCCTCGGCGGTCAGCTCCTCGACCTCCTTGGCGACGCGCGCGTACTCGGCCTCCGCCTCCCGGTGCACCCAGGCGATCGAGGAGCCGGGCAGGATGTCGTGGAACTGGTGGAGCAGGACCGTCTTCCAGAGCCGGTCGAGCTTCTCGTGCGGGTAGGTGTAGCCGGAGGCGTGCAGCGCGGCCGTCGTGGCCCACAACTCGGCCTCGCGGAGCCTGTGTTCACTCCTGCGGTTGCCCTGCTTGGTGCGGGCCTGCGAGGTGTAGGTGGCCCTGTGCAGTTCCAGGTACAGCTCGCCGACCCAGACCGGGGCGTCGGGGTACTCCTCGCGGGCCTTGGCGAAGAAGTCGTCGGGGTGCTCGACGACGACCTTCGGCGAGCCCTCCAGGTCGGCCAGCCGGCGGGCCCGTTCCATGATCTCGCGGGTGGGGCCGCCGCCGCCGTCGCCCCAGCCGAAGGGGGCCAGCGAGCGCGTGGCGACGCCCTTCTCCTGGTAGTTGTGCGTGGCGCGGGCCATCTCCTCGCCGCTGAAGCGGGCGTTGTAGGTGTCGATCGGCGGGAAGTGGGTGAAGATCCGCGTGCCGTCGATGCCCTCCCACCAGAAGGTGTGGTGCGGGAACTTGTTGGTCTGGTTCCAGGAGATCTTCTGGGTGAGGAACCACTCGTTGCCGGCCAGCTTGGCGAGCTGCGGGTACGCCGCGTTGTAGCCGAAGGAGTCCGGCAGCCAGACGCCCTTGGTCTCGACACCGAAGTGCTCGATGAAGAACCGCTTGCCGTGGATGAGCTGGCGGGCGACGGCCTCGCCGCCGGGCAGGTTGCCGTCGGCCTCGACCCACATGCCGCCGACCGGCGCCCACTGGCCCTTCTTGACGGACTCCTGGATGCGGGCCCAGACCTTGGGGTAGTTGTCGCGCACCCACTCGTACTGCTGGGCCTGTGAGCAGGCGAAGATGAAGTCGTCGTACTCGTCGGCCAGCGAGGTGACGTTGGAGAAGGTGCGGGAGGTCTTGCGCTTGGTCTCGCGGATCGGCCAGAGCCAGGCGGAGTCGATGTGCGCGTGGCCGACGCCGGAGAGGATGTGGGCGCTGGCGTTGGCGGGCTTGGACAGGGCGGGCTTGAGCGCGGCCCGTACGTCCGCCGCCGTGCCGGAGACGTCGTCCAGGTCCAGCAGGTCCAGGGCCCGGTCCAGGGCGTACGTGATCTCGTGCCGGCGGGGGTCGTGCTCGCCCAGTTCCAGCATCAGCTCGCGCAGTACCTGGATGTCCAGGTCGAGGTGCCAGACCTCCTCGTCGAGGATCGCGAGGTCGGCCCGCTTGAAGGTGTAGAGGGGCTTGTCGCCTGCGGTGCGGACGTCACCCATCGGCGTGATCTTCGAGAAGTCGTCGGCGAGGATGTCCGGGTTGGAGGCCGCCTCGACCAGGTAGTCGATCGTCTCGCCGCCGGCCGCGGGGTTGGCGATCGCCACGTACTGGTTGAGCGGGTTGACCGCCTTCAGCGGTGTGCCGTCCGTGAGATGGACGAGGGCCTCTGCCTGGTTGCCGGGCCAGTCACCGACGAAGCCGAGGTCGATGACGGCCTCGACGCGCCGGCCCGCCCACTCGGCGGGCACCTGCCCGCGCATCCGGAACCAGGTCGTGCCCCAGGGCGGGCCCCACGGGGTGTCCATCGCGAACGGCGCGTACGGGGCGGCCGCGGCCTCCTCGAAGGGAACGGGCTCTCCCGGCGCCTGCCAGGCCTCGACCTCGAAGGGTACGGAGGCGGCGTAGATCGCGGCCTTGACGCGCTGGTCGTGGACGCGCTCGACGCGCTCTTCGATCCGCCGGCGTTCGTCGTGCATCTCAAGTCTCCAGGTAGCGGGGAAAGCGCTTACTTAAGGTAGGCCAGCCCAGGATGGACCGCGGTGTACCCGTCGACCAGCCCTCGGGCGACATTCACCGAGTCGACGAGCGGGTGCAGGGCGAAGGCCTTCACGGCCGTCGCGCGCGAGCCCGACTCGGCGGCGGCGAGCACCTCGCGCTCCACCGCCTTCACCGCGCACACCAGGCCGGTCGCGTGGTCGGGCAGCGGGGCCACGGCGACCGGGTGCGCGCCGTTGGCGTCAACGAGGCACGGCACCTCGATGACGGCGTCCGCGTCGAGCACCGAGAGGGTGCCCTGGTTGCGGACGTTGAGGATGAGCGTGGTGCGCTCGTCACGGGCGATGGCCCGCATCAGGGCGAGTGCCACCTTCTCGTAGCCGCCGGAGAGGTCGTCGGCCTCGCGCTCGCCCGCGCCGGCCGTCTCCCGGTTCTCCGACATGTAGGTGGCCTCGCGCTCGGCGCGCGTGCGGTCCCAGGCGGTGAGGGCGGCGCTGCCCGGGCGGCTCATCTCCTCGTAGAAGTGGGCCTGCTGGTCGCGCAGGAACGCGCCGCGGGTCTTCTCGGCCTGGCTGTAGGCGCGGACGGTCTCGCGGTTGAAGTAGTAGTAGTGCAGGTACTCGTTCGGGATCGCGCCGAGCGACTGGAGCCAGTCGGTGCCGAAGAGCTTGCCCTCCTCGAAGGAGCCGAGGAGGTCCGGGTCGGCGAGCAGCCGCGGGAGTTCGTCGCGTCCGGCGATGTGCAGTCCGCGCACCCAGCCGAGGTGGTTGAGTCCGACGTAGTCGATCCAGGCCTCGCGCGGCTCGGCGCCCAGCACGCGGGCGATACGGCGGCCCAGGCCGACCGGCGAGTCGCAGATGCCGATGACGCGGTCACCGAGGTGGCGGGACATGGCCTCGGTGACCAGGCCCGCCGGGTTGGTGAAGTTGATGAGCCAGGCGTCGGGCGCGAGCCGGGCGACCCGCTGCGCGATGTCGACGGCGACGGGCACCGTGCGCAGGCCGTAGGCGACGCCGCCGGCGCCCACCGTCTCCTGGCCGAGGACGCCCTGGTCGAGGGCGACCCGCTCGTCGGCCGCGCGGCCTTCGAGGCCGCCGACCCGGATCGCGGAGAAGATGAAGTCGGCACCGCGCAGTGCTTCGTCGAGATCCGTGGTGGCGGTCACGACGGGTGCGTCCGGGACGCCTGCCGCCTGCTCGGCGAGGACCCGGGCGACGGCCGAGAGCCGCCCCTGGTCCAGGTCGTGCAGAACGACGTCGGTGACGCGGCCCTCGCCGCGGTCCCCGAGGAGCGCTCCGTACACGAGCGGCACGCGGAATCCGCCGCCGCCCAGAATCGTCAGCTTCACGCAACTGCCCTTTCGCTGTTCCTCGGGGTCCCGGGCCCTGTCGTCGGGCCCTCGCGCACGACGGTCACGCCAGCACCACGCGCACACCCGCCTCTTCCAGGGCGGCCCGCGTCCCGGCGTCCGCCGGTCCGTTGGTCACCACGACGTCCAGTTCCTCGGGCCCGCAGACCCTGGCCATGCCCGTTCCCGGGAACTTGGCGCGGTCGGCGAGCAGCACGACCCGGTCGGCCGCCTTGATCATGGCGCGCTTCACCGGCACCTCGACGACGGTCGTGTCCATCACCTGCCCGCCCGGCCGTACTCCGCTTGTTCCCAGGAACAGCCAGTCCGCATGCAGCTGGCGCAGGTTGTCCTCGGTGAGGAAGCCGACCAGGGAGCGGTACTCGCGGCGGACCATGCCCCCGAGCAGCACGAGCTCCATGGCCTCGTCGTCCACCAGTTCCTCGTAGACCACCAGGTTGCTGGTGATCACGGTGATCCGGCGGCCGTGCAGTTGCCGGGCCAGCCGGTAGGCGGTGGTGCCGATGTCGAGCAGGACGGACTGGCCGTCCTCGACCAGCGCCGCCGCGCGCTGCGCTATGGCGTCCTTCTCGCTGACGCGCACCTCGGCGACCTCGGCGAAGGGCTGGTCGCCCTCCTCGGCCACCGCCCCACCGTGCACGCGGGTGAGCAGGCCCTCCTCCTCCAGCTTGAGCAGGTCGCGCCGGACGGTGGCGGGGCTCACGCCGAGCTGCTCCGAGAGGTCGGTCACGGCCGCGGGGCCACCGGAGCGCAGGGCCCGCAGGATGAGTTGATGTCGTCGCTCTGCCAGCACGCGGCGAACAGTACTCGTCATTGCCAATCATTTCTATGCTCAGTTCTGCTCGACTCTTGCCAAATCAGCCGGAGACGCGCACGATCCTGTCCACCGAAAACAATCCCGTGCGCTGATGTGCACCTGCGTGCACCTACCTGCACCGAATGTGAAGAGTTTTGACGAGAGGATGCGCTCGTGGGTGACGAACGGCCCGACGCGCGGCCCGATGTGCTGCTGACCGGGCTGCTCTTCTACGACCTCGTCCTGACCGGCCTGGGCAAACCGCCGACTCCCGGCGAGGAGATCTGGACCGACGGGATGGGCACGAGCCCCGGCGGGATCGCGAACCTGGCCGTCGCCGCGGCCCGCTACGGCCTCACGACCTCCCTGGCCACGGTGTTCGGCGACGACTACTACGGCGCGTACTGCCGCGAGGTCCTCGCAGGTCAGGAGCACATCGACCTCTCGCTCTCCCGTACGGCGGACGGCTGGCACACCCCGGTCACCGTCTCGATCGCGTACGGCCACGACCGGGCCCTGGTCACCCACGGCCAGGAGCCCCCGTACTCGCAGGACGTGCTGATGGGTGACCCGCCCGCCGCGCGCACGGCCCTCGTGCACATCGAGGCCGAACCCCGCGAATGGCTCGCCAGGGCCGCCGCGAACGGCACGAAGATCTACGCGGACGTCGGCTGGGACCCCACCCAGCAGTGGTCCTCGGACCTCCTCGACCAGCTCGCCCTGTGCCACGCCTTCCTCCCGAACGACGGCGAGGCGATGGCGTACACCCGCACCGACACCGCGGCCGACGCGCTCTCCAAGCTCTCCGAGCTGGTGCCGGTGGCGGTGGTCACGCGCGGCCGCGACGGCGCGCTCGCGGTCGACCAGAGCACGGGCGAGTACGCGGACGTGCCCGCCCTCCCCACCGACGTCCTGGACGCGACGGGTGCCGGAGACGTCTTCGGCGCGAGTTTCGTCGCGGCCTCGCTGGAGGGCTGGCCGCTGGAGGAACGGCTGCGCTTCGCGGTGCTGGCCGCCGGACTCTCCGTACGGCAGCACGGCGGGGCCCTGGCCGCGCCCGGCTGGTACGGCGTCCACCAGTGGTGGCGCTCGCTCGACAACCCCGAACTGCGGCGCGCGTACGGCTTCCTGGCCGACCGCATGCCCACCGATCCCGGCCCTCCGGTCCCCCACGCCCCGGTGACCCCACCGGCCCCCACGGCTTTCCCCATCTCCCCTGACGCATCTCCTACGACGCGTCTCCTCTGACGCGTCCCCCTGATGCGAAGACCGAACACATGCGAAAGGCGGTGGGAGCTGTGCGGCTCTCACGAAGGGGCCTGCTCCGCGCGGGTCTGGCCGGTACGGCCGCCACGGCGCTCGGCGGCCTGGCGTCCGGCTGCGCCGTACCGACCGGCTCGACGGGCCGGAACATGGTTCTCTGGTACTGGAGCGGTGGCCTGAGTCCCAAGGTCGTCGACCAGGCGAAGGCGCGCTACGACAGCGCGATGAACCTCCAGGCCATCCAGATCGGCGGCTACTACCGCTCCAAGCTGATGACCACGTTGACCGGGCGGGCCCACATCCCGGACATCGTCGGGCTCAAGGGCGAGGACATGGCCTCGTACCTGCCCAACTCCGACCAGTTCATCGACCTGCGCACGCTCGGAGCGGACAAGCTCAAGGACCAGTACCTGCCCTGGAAGTGGAACGAGGGCATCGCCGAGGACGGCTCGATGGTCGGCTTCCCGATCGACTGCGGTCCGGTCGCGCACTACTACCAGCCGGCCGCCTTCGAGAAGGCCGGGCTCCCGTACGAACCCGAGGACGTCTCCAGGGAACTGGCCACCTGGGACCAGTTCATGGCGGCCGGGGAGCAGCTCAAGAAGCGTGTCCCCGGCGCGTTCATCCTCACCGACGCCCTCAGCATCTACGGCATCTCGGTCAACCAGACGACGAAGCGGTGGGTCGACAAGGACCGGCACTTCATCGGTGACCAGGAACATGTGCGCAGAGCCTGGGACCGGGCCGTCGAGGCCACCCGCCGCGGCCTGGTCTCGAAGATCATCAACGGGACGCCGGACAACATCTCCGCCACCGAGCGTGGCCTGCTCCCCAGCCAGCTGAACGCCTCCTGGGCGGCCGGCGACATCAAGCTCAACACTCCGAAGACCAAGGGCAAGTGGCGAGTGGCCGACTGCCCGGGAGGGCCGTCGAACATCGGCGGCTCGTTCCTGGCGATCACCAAGGCGTGCCGGGAACCGGAAAAGGCCTTCGAGGTGATCACCTGGATGCTCGACGCGGACAACCAGGCGCAGGGCTTCGTCGACTCGGTGCTCTTCCCGTCGACCATGGCGTCGTACGACATGAAGAAGCTCCGTGAACCCGACCCGTTCTTCGGCGACCAGATCACCATGGACGTCTTCGGGCCGGCGGCGGAGAAGGTTCCCGTCGCCTACAACAGCCCGTACGACGTCGCGCTCAAGACGCCGATCGACGACGAGCTGAAGAACTTCTCCGTTCTGGGCAAGGACCCTGAGCACGCCTGGAGGGACGCCATGAAGAAGTGCAGGCGCATCGCCGACCATCTGGGGGTGACCTACTGACATGGCTACCGCACCTGTGCTGGACACGCCTCCGCCGCCCGTCGCCGAGACTCCTGCCGCCCATCCCAAGAAGGGCATCCTGAGCTACTGGCGGCTGTACGCCGCGATCTCCCCCTTCTATCTGCTGTTCCTGGTCTTCGGTCTGATCCCGGTCGGCTTCTCGCTGTACCTGTCGTTCCACCGCTGGGACGGGCTCGGCTCGATGGAGTTCGCGGGGCTCTCGCAGTACCGCTATCTGCTGTCGGACAGTCAGTTCTGGGACTCGATCGGGAACACGCTCGTCATCTGGGGGCTGGCCACCTTCCCCATGATCTTCCTGTCGATGCTCACGGCCGTCATGCTCAACTCGGCGGTCCGCTTCAAGAACGTCTACCGCTTCGCCTACTTCCTGCCGAACGTCACCTCGATCGTGGCGGTCGCGATCATCTTCGGCTCGGTGTTCTCCACCAACTTCGGCCTGGTGAACGCCCTGTTGCAGGCAGTCGGCATCGACCAGGTGGCCTGGCTGAACACCCCGTGGGGCATCAAGATCGCCATCGCCACCCTGATGACCTGGCAGTGGACCGGCTACAACGCGATCATCTTCCTCGCGGGACTCCAGACGGTCCCGGGCGAGCTGTACGAGGCAGCGCGGATGGACGGCGCCGGGCCCGTGCAGACCTTCTTCCGGATCACGCTGCCGCTGCTGCGTCCGACGCTGCTCTTCGTGCTCGTCATCTCGACGGTCACCGGGCTGCAGACCTTCTCCGAGCCCCAGGTGCTGCTGCAGACCACGGACAACAACTCGTCCTTCGCGGGCGGGCCCGGTCACTCGGGCCAGACCATGGTCCTCTACTTCTTCCAGCAGACCTTCGACAACAACGACTTCGGCTACGGCGCGGCCGTGGCCTGGGGCATCTTCCTCGTCGTCATCATCTTCTCGATCATCAACTGGCGTCTGGTACAGCGCCGGGGCGAAGACTAGGAGGCCCCGCCACCATGGCATCCATCAAATTCGGCACACGCCAGGGCCGGGGCGTCAAGGGCGACCAGCGGCGCGGCATCGCACTCCATCTGGTCCTGATCGTCGGTCTGCTGCTCTCGGTCTTCCCGTTCTACTGGGCCGTGGTCATGTCGACGCACACGTCGACCGAGATCTTCTCCTACCCGCCCAAGCTGCTGCCCGGCTCGCACTTCGACGACAACCTCGGCAAGCTCTTCGACAACGTCGACTTCTTCGGTTCGATGTTCAACTCGCTGCTCGTCGCCGTCTCGGTGACGTTCCTCGTCCTCTTCTTCGACTCGCTGGCCGCGTTCGTCTTCGCCAAGTTCCACTTTCCGGGCCGCCGAGCGCTGTTCGCCCTGATGATGGCGATCTTCATGGTGCCCGCACAGCTCCAGGCCATCCCGCAGTTCGTGATCATGGCGAAGCTGGGCTGGATCGGCTCGATGACCGCGCTGATCGTGCCGGCCGCCGCGAACGCGTTCGGCATCTTCTGGATGCGGCAGTACATGAAGAGCGCGATCCACGACGAGCTGCTCGACGCCTCGAAGATCGACGGTGCGAGCTTCCTGCGCCAGTACTGGCACGTGGCCCTGCCCGTGGTCCGGCCCGGTCTGGCCTTCCTCGGCATCTTCACGTTCATGGGCCAGTGGAACGACTACGCCTGGCCGTTGATCGCCCTCACCAACCCGGACAACGTGACCCTTCAGGTCGCCCTGTCCCAGCTCAACGGAGTCCACGGCACCACGGACTACGGAATGGTCATGACGGGTGCGGTACTGGCCCTGATCCCTCTGCTGATCGTCTTCGCGATCGGCGCCAAACAGATCATCGCCGACCTCGGCAAGGGAGCCATCCGCTGATGCGAAACGATCACCTGCTGTCGCTGCGCCCCTGGGAGTCGCCGGAGACGACCTCCTGGCAGCGACTGCCGATGAACGCGGTGGACCGGCGCTCCGGCGCACTGTCCCTGGACGGCTCCTGGCACTTCCAGCTGCTGCCCGCGCCGAACGGCCCCTCGGGCGAGTGGACACTCACCGACGTACCCGGCGTCTGGACCATGCAGAGCGCCGACGACCTGCCCCAGTACACCAACATCCAGATGCCGTGGGACCACTTTCCGCCCCACTCGCCCGCCGCGAACCCGACGGGCGTCTACGAGCGGTCCGTGGACATCCCCGCCGAGTGGGCCGGGCGCCGGATCGTCCTGCAGGTCGGCGCGGCCGAGAGCGTCCTCCTCGTCCATGTCGACGGAGAACCGGTCGGCCTCTCCAAGGACTCCCACCTCGCGGCCGAGTTCGACCTCTCCGACGTCGTACGCCCCGGGAACCCCGCCACCGTACGGTTCACCGTCGTCAAGTGGTCCGACGCCTCGCACATCGAGGACCAGGACCACTGGTGGCACGCCGGGATCACCCGCTCGGTGCTGCTGTACGCCACCGACCCGCTGCACCTCGCGGACGTGACCGTGCGCGCGCGGCGGGACGGCGATCTGCTCGTGGACTGCAAGGTGCGCGACGCGGCGGGGCCGCTCCCCGAGGGCTGGTACGTCACCGCCGCTCTGGACGGCCAGCTCCTCGCGCAGGACACCGAGTTCGACCGCCTCAACGCCGAGGACATGCGGGTGTCCGACTTCCTCGGCGAGGCGCGGCTGCGGACCACCGTGCAGGACGTGCGCCCGTGGACGGCCGAGACACCCGAGCTGTACGACCTGGCCGTGCGGCTGCACCGGGCCGACGGTTCGGTCGCCGACGCCTCGCACCACCGGGTCGGTTTCCGGGATGTCGAGATCGTCGGCCGGGACCTGCTGGTCAACGGCGAGCGGGTCTACATCAGGGGCGTGAACCGGCACGACTTCCATCCGCTGACCGGACGCACGGTCACGGCGGACGACATGCGCGCGGACCTGGTCGTCCTCAAGCGGTTCGGCTTCAACGCGGTCCGCACCTCCCACTACCCGAACGACCCGGCGCTGTACGACCTCGCCGACGAGCTGGGTTTCTACGTCGTGGACGAGGCGAACATCGAGTCGCACGACCACGCCCACGAGATCGCCGACGACCCCCGCTATCTCGCCGCGTTCGTGGACCGGGTCTCCCGCATGGTGCTGCGCGACAAGAACCATCCGTCGATCATCATCTGGTCGCTGGGCAACGAGTCCGACTACGGCTCCAACCACGACGCGGCGGCGGGCTGGGTGCGGCGCCACGATCCGACCCGGCCGGTGCAGTACGAGGGAGCCGCCAAGATCGACTGGGCGGACCGGTCGCTCGCGTCCGACATCGCGTGCCCGATGTACGCGCCGATCGAGGACTGCGTCGCGCACGCCCTGTCGGGGAGGCAGACCAAGCCCCTCATCCAGTGCGAGTACTCGCACGCCATGGGCAACAGCAACGGCACGCTCGCCGACACCTGGGCCGCCATCGAGTCCACCCCGGGACTTCAGGGCGGCTTCATCTGGGAGTTCTGGGACCACGGCATCCTCCAGCGTGTGAACGACGGACGACCGGCCGGCCGAGGTGGCGTCGGCCAGTACGACAGCGGTGTCGCCGCGCCCGGCCACCGCTGGGCGTACGGCGGCGACTTCGGCGAGACGATCCACGACGGGGCGTTCATCGCCGACGGCGTGGTGTTCCCCGACCGGACCCCCAAGCCCGTGATGTACGAGCACCGGGAGATCGCCGGGCCGGTCCGCCTCACGTACGACGAGGGGGTGCTCCGGATCCACAACCGGCAGCACTTCCGGGGCCTGCAGTGGCTGACCGCCGAGTGGCGTCTCGTACGCGCCGACGGCGACTCGCTGAGCGCGCCGGCCGAACTGCCCGACGTACCGCCGGGCGGGTCGGCGGCGGTGCCGCTGCCGTTCCCGCCTCCCGAGCCCTCCGCCGGCGAGGTCTGGCTGACCCTGCGGGTCACCACCGCGGACGACGAGGCGTGGGCGCCGCTCGGCACGGAGGTGTGTCTGCCGCAGGTCCGGCTGAGCGCCGCGGTCGCCGACGCCCCGCCGGAGCCCGCCTCCGGTCAGGCCGTCCCGCTGGACGAGGACGCGCTGCTGGTCCATCCTCTGCTGACGTCCGCGCCCGTGCTCTCGCTGTGGCGGGCGCCCACCGACAACGACGAGCTGGGCGGCATGGCGGCCCGCTGGCACGACTGGGGTCTGGACGCGCTCGTACGCAAGGTCGTGGACGTGCGCGAGGAGGGCTCCCGGGTCGTCGTGCTCAGCGAGTACGCGACCGGGGCCGGGCCCGTCCGCCACGAGCAGGTCTTCACCGCCGTCACCGGCGGTCTCCGCGTCGAGGAGTCGGCCGAACTGCCGGAGGGGCTCGACGACGTGGCCCGGGTCGGCACGGTCTTCGAGACGGCTCCCGGACTCGATGTACTGGACTGGTACGGGCAGGGTCCCTGGGAGTCGTACCCGGACCGGAGCGGGGGCGCGCCCGTGGGGCACCACTCGCTCCCGGTGGACGAGCTGTTCACGCCGT
Organism: Streptomyces sp. NPDC048484; assembly: GCF_040651415.1. Lineage (NCBI taxonomy): Bacteria > Bacillati > Actinomycetota > Actinomycetes > Kitasatosporales > Streptomycetaceae > Streptomyces > Streptomyces sp. NPDC048484. Next base: position 19,001 of record NZ_JBEZJY010000040.1, on the reverse strand, counting down.
ATCTGCGGCCACAGGAGAGCGGTGGCCGGCACGGAGTGCGCCGGTTCACGCTGTCGGCGCCGGACGCCACAGGGCTGGCGGTGGAGCTGGGGTCGCCGGGGCAGGTCTCCGTCAACCGGTACCGGGCCGAGGATCTGGCGGCTGCCGCGCACCATGACGAGCTGGTTCCGCGGCCCGGCTGTGTCGTGCACCTCGACGCCGCGCACCGAGGTCTCGGCACGGCGTCGTGCGGGCCCGACACTTCGGCCGGGTACCTCGTCGCGCCGGGCACCCACCGGTGGGAGTGGACGCTGCGCGTGCTCTGACCCGTGCCGAACGCGCCCTGCCCGTCACACCGCTCGTCATTCCGCCCGTCACGTCGTCGATGAACCGCTGACACATCGAGCCCCGGAGGGACTCTCCAGACCATGACCGAGCAGCAGCTGCCCGACTGGGCCGACCCGTCCGTCTCCCCCGCCTCGCTCGACGCGCAGGGCGTCTCCCGACGACAGCTTCTGCGCCGGGCCGGCCTGTTCGGTGCCGTCTTCGCGGCCGGTCCGCTCGCGGCGCCGGCGTCCGCGGCCGACCAGGACAACAGCAGGGGCGGGGGTCGGGGCGGGGGCCTCGGCGGCAGCGATCCGCGTCTCGCCTACCTGGTCGGCGACCACCACGTGCACTCCGTCTACAGCCACGACGCGAAGTACACCTTCTCGCAACTCGCCCGGGCGAGCGCCGGGTACGGCCTCGACTGGATGGTGTTCAACGAGCACTCCAACGTCGGGCACGCCAAGTACGGGGCGAGGCTGGAGCACGAGGAGATCCTGAAGGCGCGTGCCGCCAACCCGCGTCAGCTGATATTCCAGGGGCTGGAGTGGTACATCCCGGGCGCCGAGCACTGCACCGTCTTCGCGGCGCCCGGCCGCCACGAGGTGGACCTGCTCACGCGGTTCGAGCTGGCCTACGACGGCAAACTGCTCGGCTACACGGCGGGCGGCCCCACCCACCCGGACACCCCGCGCAACGAGGCGCACGCCGTCGCGGCCATCAAGTGGCTGGCCGAGCAGCGCCGTTCGGGCTACGTGGACGACGTGCTGGTCCTCGCCAACCATCCGTCGCGGCTCGGCATCGACTCGCCGCACGAGCTGCGGGGCTGGCGGGACGCGGCCCCCGAGATCATGATCGGCATGGAGGGCGCGCCCGGCGCACAGGGCGGCGCCATACCCGGCTGGCGCGGTCCGACGTCGATACGCGGCGAGTACGAGAACAAGCCGTCGGCGGACTCCTGGCCCGGCTATCCGGCGGACGCGTACGTCACCTACGGCGGGTTCGACTGGATGACGGCCACCGTCGGCGGTATGTGGGACGCCCTGCTCGCCGAGGGCAGGCTGTTCACGATCACCACCAACTCGGATGTGCACCGGGTGGTGTTCGACACCTGGAAGAACGGTGACTGGCCGGCCGGGCGGGACTTCGACAACACCGGCCGTCTGCCCGACCCGGTGAACACCACCGAACCGCAGCCCGGCGGCGACTTCTGGCCCGGCCAGTTCAGCCGCACCCATGTGGGCGCGACCGGCTACGGCTACCGCTCGGTGATGGCGGGCCTGCGCGCGGGCCGGGTCTGGCTCGACCACGGGCATCTGCTCGACGGTCTCGACGTACGGCTCAAGCGGGACCGCGACCATGGCCGGGGCGTCACGCTGGGCGGGCGCCTGCGGGTCCGCAGCGGGGACAGGCTCACCCTGCACGTCACCGTGACCACGGCCTCGCGCCCCAACCCGCACGGCATCCTGCCCGAACTCGCCCACGTCGACGTGATCCGCGGAGCGGTGCGTGGCCCCGCGGCGGACCGGGACGGCTGGCGTGCGCCCGACACGAAGGTCGTGCACACGGCGGACGTGTCCGGCCGCACAGGCACGTACACCCTGCGCGTCCCGCTGACCGCCGGGGACGAGTCCTTCTACGTACGGCTGCGCGGCAGCGACGGCAACCGGCACGGTGCCGGGTACCTGGGCGCCTCCGTCGACCCGCACGGACCGATCGCGCACGCGCCCGGCGACGGCGACCCGTGGGCCGACACGTGGTTCTACTCGAACCCGGTGTTCGTGGAGGTCACGGACGGCCGCCGGTGAGGCTGCCGCCGGGTCGCCGCTCGGGGCCCCGCGGCGGAGCCGGGGGTGATCCGGGGACACCGGGGTGCCCGGTGCGGGAGCGGTGGACGGGTTCGTACTACCTGGTCACAAGCTGATCGACGGGCGTACCGTGGGCCGGGTGACCACTGACGAGGCCCTGCGGCCCCAGTCCCTCATGCTGTCGTTCCTGGGCGACCAGGTGCTCGGCCGAGACGTCTGCGTGTACTCGGGAAGCGTCATCGACGTCTTCGGGCGCGCGGGCGTCGGCGAGCACGCGACCCGTTCGACACTGACGCGCATGGTCGGCCGCGGCCTGCTTCGGCGCCAGCGCGAGGGCCGCCGGATGTATTTCGCGCTGACCGAGCGTTCCGAGGCCGTGCTGCGGGACGGCGAGCAGCGGATCTGGGAGGAGGGGGCCGTCAATCGTCAGTGGGACGGCACCTGGACCCTGCTCGGCTTCTCACTGCCCGAGTCCTGGCAGCGCCAACGGCACGATCTGCGGGCGCAGTTGACGTGGAGCGGCTTCGGCCCGCTGTTCGGCGGGCTGTGGATCGCGCCCGGCGAGGCCGATGTCTCCGGGCTCGTCGCCGAACTCGGCCTGTCCGCCCATGTGAAGATCTTCCGCGCCCACGCGGACGCCGGCATGGACGTCAGCGCGATGATCGAGGAGACCTGGGAGCTGGACGAACTCGCCGCGCGCTACGAGACGTTCGCCGGCCGCTGGCAGCGCTGGGAGACCACGGAGCCCGAGACCGACGAAGCGCTCGCGCTGCGGCTGCGCCTGTCGACGGAGTGGCTGCAGGTCGTCCGGCGGGACCCGCGCCTGCCGGTCAAGCACCTGCCGGACGACTGGCCCGCCGACCAGGCCGAGAAGACGTTCCGGACGGTGTACACCCGGCTGACCCCGCTCGCGCAGGACGCCGCGGAACGGCTCCTGGACCTGGTGCCGGTACGGTCGACCCTCTAGATCCTGTGTCGCATCCCCGGTAGATCCTGTGTCACATCCTCGGCCGGGCCGCCTCAGACGTAGAACCGCGACAGACTCTGCAGCACCGCGGCGGGCTTGGCCGCCCCCTCGATCTCGATCACGCCGTCGACGGTGATCTGCACCCCACCCGGCACGTCCTCGACACCTGCCAGCTTGCCCACGAGCCGTATACGCGATCCGACCTTCACCGGCGAGGGGAACCGCACCTTGTTCAGCCCGTAGTTGACCTTCGTGGTCACGCCCTGGACGTCCAGCAACTCGGTGAAGAGCGGGATGAAGAGGGAGAGGGTGAGATAGCCGTGCGCGATGGGCGCCCCGAAGGGACCCGCCGCGGCCTTCTCCGCGTCGACGTGGATCCACTGGTGGTCCCCCGTGGCGTCGGCGAAGGTGTTGATCCGCTCCTGGGTGACCTCGATCCACTCGCTGGTGCCGAGATCGCCGCCGGCCAGCTTCCTCAGTTCGTCGACGCCGTTCACGGTCATGCTCATGCGGGCCTCTCTCATTGCGCGTTGTGGGAGTCGGTCCCGTACCGCTTGCGGACACGGGATTTCAGGAGCTTGCCGGAGGCGGTGCGCGGCAGCTCCTCCGCGAGGACCACCGACTTCGGGATCTTGTACTTGGCGAGGCGTCCGGCGAGGGACGCGAGGACCTCGTCGGGGTCGAGCTCGACGTCCTCGCGCACCACGACGACCGCGCGCGGCACCTCGCCCCACTTCTCGTCGGGCACGCCGATGACCGCGCATTCGACGATGTCGGGGTGGGCGAGGAGCTGCTCCTCGATCTCGGCGGGGTAGATGTTCTCGCCGCCCGAGATGATCATGTCCTTGATGCGGTCGACGATGGTCACATAGCCGTCCTCGTCGATCCGGGCGGCGTCCCCGCTGCGGAACCAGCCGTCGCTGAACACGGCCGCGGTCTCGTCGGGCAGCCCCCAGTAGCCGGGCATGACATGCGGCCCTCGTACGACGATCTCGCCGGTCTCGCCGACGTCGGCGATCTCGCTCGGGGCGAGGCCGGGCCGTACGACGCGCACGTCGCTGAAGAAGTGCGGCACGCCCGCCGAACCCGCCTTGGCGACCGCGTGTTCGGCGTCCAGGAAGAGCACGCCGGGCGAGGCCTCGGTCATGCCGTAGCCCTGGAGGAAGGTCAGGCCCCGCTCCTGGTAGGCGGCGATGAGCGCGGTCGACACGGGTGAGCCGCCGCAGCTGAGCATCCGCAGCGAGGACAGGTCGGCCTCGGCCCAGCGCGGATGGCGGGCCGCCTGCTCGAACATGGTGGGCACGCCGAACATGAAGGTGATCCGGTGCCGTTCGATCAGGTCGATGGTGGCCGCCGGGTCGAAGGCCTCGACCAGGACGCACGTACCGCCCTTGAGGAGGACCGGCAGAGTGAGCATGTTCAGCCCGGCCGTGTGGAACAACGGGGCGCTGACCAGGGCGCGTTCGTCCGCGATCAGGTCCTGGTCGACCAGGACGTTGACGGCGTTCCACGTCAGGTTGCCGTGGGTGAGCATCGCGCCCTTGGGGCGGCCCGTCGTGCCCGAGGTGTACATGATGACGCAGGTGTCGTCGGCGGTGACGGGTTCGTCGATCGGCTCGTCGGAGGCCGAGGCGAGCACCTGGTCGTATTCGGCGCCCACTTGGACGTACGTACGCACATCGCTGTGGCCCGGCAGTCCCGCGACCTGCCCCTCGAAGGACGGCCCGAACACGAGGGCCTTCGCGCCGGAGTCGTCGAGCTGGTGGGCGATCTCGGGGCCGGCGAGACGGATGTTGAGCGGGACGAAGACCGCGCCGAGCGTGCCCGCCGCGAACAGGGTCTCCAGGTAGGAGGGGTGGTTGGGGCCGAGGTAGGCGATCCGGTCGCCGCGGCGCACTCCTCGGGCGCGCAGGGCGTGCGCGAGGCGGGTGGTGCGCTCGTACAGTCCGCTGTACGTGAGTGTCGTGTCGTGGTGGATCAGGGCGGTGCGGTGGGGGGTCTTGCGGGCCCGACGAGCCGGCCACGACCCCAGTCCCTCATTGCGCATGTCCGTGCCCCTGCCCTTCGTCGCACATGGGGTGAGCTTTACGGCTTGGTGGCTATGCCTTCGTGAGCCCGAGCAGCCGGGCCGCGTTCTCCTTGAGAATCTTGGGCCGGACCTCGTCCTTGATGGGCAGCTTCGCGAAGTCGGCGAGCCAGCGGTCCGGGGTGAGGACCGGATAGTCGGAGCCGAACAGCACCTTGTCCTTGAGCAGCGTGTTCGCGTACTGCACGAGTTGCGGCGGGAAGTACTTCGGCGACCAGCCGGACAGGTCGATGTGGACACCCGGTTTGTGGGTGGCGACCGCGAGGGCCTCGTCCTGCCAGGGGAAGGACGGATGAGCCAGGATGATCTTCATGTGCGGGAAGTCGGCGGCCACGTCGTCCACGTGCAGCGGGTTGGAGTACTTGAGCCTGATCCCGCCGCCGCCCGGGACGCCGGCCCCGATCCCGGTCTGCCCGGTGTGGAAGAGGGCGATGGCGCCGGTCTCCTCGATCACCTCGTACAAGCCGTACGCCACGGACCGGTCGTTGGGGAAGAAGCCCTGGATGCTGGGGTGGAACTTGAAGCCCTTCACCCCGTACTCCTCCACCAGGCGGCGGGCCCGCTTCACTCCCGCCTTCCCACGGAAGGGGTCGATGGAGGCGAAGGGGATCAGCACGTCCGGGTTGGCGGCGGCCGCCTCGGCGACCTCCTCGTTCGGGACGGGCTCGGTGCCGGTGGCCGACTCGGCGTCGACCGTGAAGATCACTGCGGCCATCTTCCGCTCGCGGTAGTAGGCGGCCGTCTCCTCAAGGGTCGGCTTCCGCTTGCCCTCGACCTTGAAGTAGGCGCTGGACGCCGCGTGCAGGTCGTCGTCGAGCGAGGACGCGCCCTTGGAGGAGACCTCGGCATGGGTGTGGACGTCGATCGCGACGAGTTCCGCGACATCGATGACATCGGTGTTCGCCATGGATCACGCCTCCGAGGTCTTCGGCGCGGGGGTCTCCGGCGCGGGGGTCTTCGGCGCGGGGATGCCGACGCTCTGCGGCTCGGCCCCCAGCGAGTTCGGCCAGACGTCGGCGAGTGTCTGCGGGGTCCAGCCACCGTCGGCGTACGCCGCCCGGATCTCCTGGGGGTGGGACCACAGAGTCACCTTGTCGCCGCCGATGCCGATGGCCTGGCCGGTCACCCCGCGGGCCCCCTCGGAGGCCAGGAACGGGACGAGGGCGGCGCAGTCCTCCGGGGTGCCGAAGCCCTCGCCCTTGCGCAGGAAGTCCGGCAGGGGTTCGCCGCCCCGCATGGCCTCGATGTAGGGCGCGAAGGCCGGGATGGTCTCGGTCATCGCGGTCGCGGCCACCGGCACGATCGCGTTGACGGTGACACCGGCGCGGGCCAGCTCCATCGACCACGTACGGGCCATGGCGGCGATACCCGCCTTCGCCGCGGCGTAGTTCGTCTGCCCGAAGTTCCCGCGCTGCCCGGCCGGCGAGCCGACCAGGATCAGCGTGCCGCCCTCGCCCTGCTCGCGCATCCGTACGGCGGCGGCGCGGGCGCAGGTGAAGGTTCCCTTCAGATGTGTGGTGATCACCGCGTCGAAGTCGTCGTCGGTCATCTTCCACAGCACCTTGTCGCGCAGGATGCCCGCGTTGGTGACCAGGACGTCGAGGCGGCCGAACTCCTGGACCGCGCGGGCCACCAGACGGTCCGCGGCCTCGGCGGTACCGACCGCGACCACCTCGGCCACGGCGGTGCCGCCGGCGGCGGTGATCGCCTTGACGGCCTGCCCGGCGACGGCCTCGTCCACGTCGTTGACGACCAGGGAGGCGCCCGCGGCGGCGAGGGCGTGCGCATAGGCCAGGCCCAGGCCTCGGCCGGAGCCCGTGACGACGGCGACCTTGCCGGTGAGATCGATGCTGGGCACGAGGTGTCCCTTCAGGAAAGGTGCTCGGGTCGGAAAGATGTCGGGGCGGGAAAGGTGCTCGGGAACGCTGTCGAGGGCAGGCTGGGGCGGTTACGAGATCGAAGCTAAGGACAATAATTGTTGACGTCAATAGTTGTTGCCGTTCGATCTGTGCGCCATGCTGGTCCCATACGCAGCACCGCCACGCAGCACCACTACGCAACACCGCTACGCAGTACCGCGCCCCGCACGGGGCCAGGACCAGGGAGCCCGCCATCGTCCGCCAGCCACATGCCACAGACCCCGCCGCGGGCCCCGCCTCCATCGACGACCAGGAACCGTGGATGCGCGGACTGCACGCGGACGCCGGCTACTTGCTGTACCGGCTGGGTCTGCGCTCGGGTCAGATGTTCAACACGTTCCTCCAGGAGTCGGGGCTGCGGTTGCGGCACTACGCGCTGCTGCGCTTCCTTGCCACCTCCGAGGGGGCGCTCCAGCGGGAGCTGAGCTCGCGGCTCGGCTACGACCCGAGCGCGATCGTCGGCCTCGTCGACGACCTGGAGAAACTCAGGTTCGCCGAGCGCCGCCCGTCCCCCGACGACCGCCGCAGCCGCACCGTCGTACTGACCGAGGACGGGCGCGCCTTCCTGCGCGACACCGACGAGGCGGGGCTGCGCGTGACGAACGACCTGCTCCGGCCCCTCGACCCCGCCGAGCGGAACATCCTGCACACGCTGCTGCGACGGGTCGCCGAGACCGAGCTCGACTCCGGCTCGTAGAGCGGCGCGGCCCATGACCTCGCTGTCCGCACCCGACCGCCTGCTGGCCGTGCTCGCCGCCTTCGACCACGGTCACCCGGCGCTCTCCCTCACGGACATCAGCCGCCGGGCCGGGCTCTCCCTCACCACCGCCCACCGGCTGGTGGGCGCGCTCACCGACTGGGGCGCCCTGGAACGCGACGCGGCCGGCGTCTACCACGTGGGCCTGCGGCTGTGGGAGATCGCGGCACTCTCCCCGCGGGGGCTCGCGCTGCGGCAGATCGCGCTGCCGTTCCTGGAGGACCTGTACGAAGCCACGCACGAAAACGTGCAGTTGGCCGTCCGGGACGGCTCCGAGGTCGTCTACATCGAGTGGATCTCCGGCCGTTCGGCCGTCGGCGTGAAGATCCAGGTGGGCGCGCGCTGGCCGCTGCACGCGACGGGTGTGGGACTCGCCCTGCTCGCCCACTGCGCGCCGGCGTTCCAGGAGGCGTACTGCGGCGGACCGCTCGCCGGCTTCACCCCGCACACCCTCACGGACCCGGCCACGCTGCGCCGCGCCCTCGCCGAAGTCCGGTACTCGGGTGTCGCGGTGAGTGACCGTCAGATCACGGTCGACGCGCTGTCGGTGGCCGCGCCGGTGCGCGGCGCGGGCGACTCGGTGGTCGCGGCCGTCTCGGTCGTGGTGCCCGAACGGGACGCGCAGACCCCGGCGTTGGTCCCCGCGGTACGGCTCGCCGCGCGCGGGATCTCCAGGGCGCTGGGGTGGCAGCCGGAGCCGTCGGCCACCTGAGCGGGCGGCGGATGCCCCTCTCACCGGTGAGGACGCGGCGCCGGCACCGCCCGGATACCGGGACGGCCTGCAGATCGGCCTGGGGCCGACCTTCGCCGTGGGTCCGGCCATGGCTGCTGCCGGACGCAGCCGTTCCCTTATGTGCCCCGTCCGTCCCCGTCTCCTCCCTCCTTCACGGTGTGAACTCCCCGGCGCCCTGCGGCCTTTCTCTGCTTTACCTCTTGACGACCGGAGTGCCGAAGAGCACATTGGCCGCGCAGCTGCGATGAGAGCGCTCTCAGTACCGTCCCCGCACCCCCCAACTCCGTACCCGAAGAGGCACCCATGACGGAAACTTCCGGCATACCTGCGAGACCTGGTCGACTGCGGCGCACGCTCGTCGCGCTGGTCGGCGTGCTGAGCCTGGCGGCGGCCGGGTCCGCGGCCGCCGACGCGCCCACGCCGCCCAGCGGCTGGACCCAGGTCTTCGTCGACGACTTCACCGGCTCCGCGGGCACCGGCGTCAACACCTCCAACTGGCAGTACGCGACCGGCCACGGCTACCCGGGCGGACCCTCCAACTGGGGCACGGGCGAGATCGAGAACATGACGTCCAGCACGAACAACGTGGCGCTGGACGGCACCGGCAACTTGCGCATCACCCCGCGGCGAGACGCCTCGGGCAACTGGACCTCGGGCCGTATCGAGACCAACCGCACCGACTTCCAGCCGGCCGCCGGCGGCAAGCTGCGCGTCCAGTCCCGTATCCAGATGCCGAACGTGACGGGCGCCGCCGCCCGCGGCTACTGGCCGGCGTTCTGGATGCTGGGCGCGCCCTACCGCGGCAACTACCAGAACTGGCCGGGCGTCGGTGAGCTGGACCTCATGGAGAACGTCCAGGGTCTCAACACCGTGTGGGCCACGATGCACTGCGGCACCAGCCCGGGTGGCCCGTGCAACGAGACGACCGGCCTCGGCGGCTCCACGGCCTGCCCCGGAACGACCTGCCAGGCGGGCTTCCACACGTACGCCATGGAGTGGGACCGCTCGACGAGCGTGGAGGAGATCCGCTTCTACGTCGACAACGTCAACTACCACACCGTACGGGCGAACCAGGTCGACGCGACGACCTGGGCGAACGCCACGAACCACGGGTACTTCATCATCCTGAACGTGGCGATGGGCGGCGGTTTCGTCGATGCCTTCGGCGGCGGACCGGACGGTGCCACGGTGCCCGGCAACCCGATGGTCGTGGACTACGTGCAGGTGCTCCAGGCGGGCGGCGGCACCACCCCTCCCCCGACCGGCAACCGTGACGCGTACAGCGCGATCCAGGCCGAGTCGTTCGACAGCCAGAGCGGCACGATCACCGAGACCACCACCGACTCGGGCGGCGGCCAGAACATCGGCGCGCTCGCCAACGGCGACTGGGTGCAGTACAAGGGCGTCAACTTCGGTTCCTCGGCGGCCAGGCAGTTCACCGCCCGGATCGCGAGCGGCGCGGCGAACGCCGTCAGCGGCCTGGTCGAGGTCCGCCTCGACAGCCGTACGAGCACTCCCATCGGCAGTTTCGCCCTGGCCAACACCGGCGGCTGGCAGAGCTGGCGGACCGTACCCGCGAACATCAGCAACGTCACCGGGACGCACGACGTCTATCTGACCTTCACCAGCGGCCAGCCGGCGGACTTCGTGAACGTGAACTGGTTCAACTTCGGTCACTGAGACCGTAGGTGCGGCAAGGATTCGAACGTGGAGGGGCGGCCCGGACGGCCGCCCCTCCACACACGTCTCGACCCACACACGTCTCGACCCGCGGACGTCTCGACCCACACACGTCTCGGCGCAGCTCCCCTCAGCGCAGCTCCGCCCGGAACGTCACCGGCGTCGTCCCCGTGTGCTGGGTGAAGTACTTGGAGAAGTTGGCCGCGTCGGGGAACCCCACGACGGCGCCGATACGGCCGATCGGCATGTCCGTGTGGGCCAGCAGTCGCTTGGCCTCCAGGACGACCCTTTTGTCGATGAAGCCCTTCGGGGTCTCGGCCGTCGCGGCGCGGACCGCGCGGACCAGGGTGCGCCGGGAGTAGCCGAGGGCGTCGGCGTAGGCACTGACGCTGTGGTTGGTGGCGAAGCCCTTCTCGACGGCGTCGCGGAAGCGCGTGAAGGTGCTGTCGGCCTGTTCGTGCGCGGTGTCGGCGGCGCCGGCCGCCAGGTGGGCCAGGCGCAGCAGGAACGCGGTCAGGGTGTGCCGCAGCACGGCGGTGTGCAGGCTGAGCGGCAGGGTGCCCGTGTCGACGTACTCGCGCTCCAGCTGGGCGACGGAGTTCCGCAGCGCGGTGAGCTGGGCCGGGTCGGGACGCAGCAGTGGCGGCTGGTCGTAGCGGTAGAGACCGGCCGCCTCGACGGTGGCGCGGGGCAGGAAGCCGGGCTGCATGATCAGGGCCGTGCCGCGGTAGTCCGCCGCGGAGGAGAAGCGGTGTACCTGACCGGGACGGATCCAGAGGATCTCGCCGTCCCCCGCCTCGTACTCGTCGAAGTCGATCATGTGCCGGACGGGACCGCCCCGAAAGAGCAGGACCACGTGGTAGTCGATGCGGTGGACACGTTCGATCTGCTCACCCAGATGCCAGCTGCGGCCTGCCCCCATCGGGCCCACCTGCATGCCCACGCCGAGGACACTGCGGCCGACGGGGAAGGGAAAGGTCTTGATCCCGGTCCGGCCGTCTTCGTATCCCTCTTCGTGCCCGTCTTTGTGCCCGTCTTCGTGTTGGGTACTTGTGTCCGCCATGTCCTTCTCGTGTCGACTCGGTCCCGTGGTCACTGTCCCACTTTCACCAAAGGCTGACACAGGGAGACCTTCCCGATGAAAAGTCAGACTTTTAAGGTTGAACGCATCAGACGAGTTATCGGGCTTCCAGCGAGGATTACTTGAAGATGAGTGCGCAGACACCTGACAGCCTGGAGTGGACCGAACTGGACCGGCGGGCCGTCGACACGGCCCGGCTGCTCGCGGCGGACGCCGTGCAGAAGGTCGGCAACGGCCACCCGGGGACGGCGATGAGTCTGGCCCCGGCGGCGTACACCCTCTTTCAGAAGGTGATGCGTCACGACCCCGCGGATCCGGAGTGGACGGGCCGCGACCGCTTCGTCCTCTCCCCCGGCCACACCTCGCTGACCCTCTACACCCAGCTCTTCCTCTCCGGCTACGAGCTGGAGCTGGACGACCTGAAGGCGTTCCGCACCCACGGTTCGAAGACGCCGGGTCACCCGGAGTACGGCCACACGGCCGGGGTCGAGACCACCACGGGACCGCTGGGCCAGGGTCTCGCCAACGCGGTGGGTATGGCGATGGCCGCCCGCTACGAGCGCGGCCTGTTCGACCCGGACGCCCCCGAGGGCGAGTCGCCCTTCGACCACACCATCTGGGGCATCGTCTCCGACGGCGACCTGGAGGAGGGTATCTCCGCCGAGGCGTCCTCCCTCGCCGGCCACCAGAAGCTCGGCAACCTCGTCTTCCTCTACGACGACAACCACATCTCGATCGAGGGCGACACCGCCACGGCCTTCTCCGAGGACGTGCTGAAGCGGTACGAGGCGTACGGCTGGCACGTGCAGCGGATCGAGCCCTCGACGGACGGCGACAACGACGGCGACATCGACGTGCACGCGCTGTACGAGGCACTGACCGCCGCCAGGAACGAGACCGGGCGCCCCTCGATCATCGCGATGCGCACGATCATCGCCTGGCCCGCCCCGAACGCGCAGAACAACGAGGCCTCGCACGGTTCGGCCCTCGGCGCGGAGGAGATCGCGGCCACCAAGCGCCGGCTGGGTTTCGACCCGGAGCAGTCCTTCGAGGTCTCCGACGAGGTCATCGAGCACGCCCGGCGCGCCCTCGACCGCGGCGCCGAGGCCCACACCACCTGGAACAAGCTGCTCGCCGAGTGGCGTACGGCGCAGCCCGAGCGCTCGAAGCTCTTCGACCGGATCGTGGCCGGGCAGCTGCCCGAGGGCTGGGAAGCCGCACTGCCGACGTTCGAAGCGGGCACCTCCGTGGCGACCCGCGCGGCCTCCGGCAAGGTCCTCCAGGCACTCGGCGACGTGCTCCCCGAGCTGTGGGGCGGCTCCGCCGACCTCGCGGGCTCCAACAACACGACCATCGACAAGACGAGTTCGTTCCTCCCGGCGGACAACCCGCTGCCGGAGGCGGACCCGTACGGCCGCACGATCCACTTCGGTATCCGCGAGCACTCCATGGCCGCGGAGATGAACGGCATCGCGCTGCACGGCAACACGCGCATCTACGGCGGCACCTTCCTGGTGTTCTCCGACTACATGCGCAACGCCGTCCGCCTGTCCGCCCTCATGCAGCTCCCGGTGACGTACGTCTGGACGCACGACTCCATCGGGCTCGGCGAGGACGGCCCGACCCACCAGCCGGTCGAGCACCTGGCCTCGCTGCGCGCCATCCCCGGGCTGAACGTCGTACGCCCGGCCGACGCCAACGAGACCGCGATCGCCTGGGCCGAGATCACCAGGCGGCACGCGACGAACCCGGCCCCGCACGGCCTGGCCCTCACCCGTCAGGGCGTACCGACGTACGAGGCCGACGAGAACGCGGCCAAGGGCGGGTACGTCCTGCGCGACTCCTCCACCGGCACGCCCGACGTGATCCTGATCGCCACCGGCTCCGAGGTCCAGCTCGCCGTCGCGGCACGCGAACAATTGGAAGCCGAGTCAGTGGGCACCCGTGTGGTGTCGATGCCGTCCGTGGAGTGGTTCGAGGAGCAGTCCGCCGAGTACCGGGAGAGCGTCCTGCCGACATCCGTGAAGGCCCGCGTGGCGGTCGAGGCGGGCATCGGCCTCACCTGGTACCGGTACGTCGGTGACAACGGACGCATCGTCTCCCTGGAGCACTTCGGCGCCTCCGCCGACGCCAAGACCCTCTTCGCCGAGTACGGCTTCACGGCCGAGAACGTGGCCGCGGCCGCGCGGGCCTCCCTCGATTCGACCACCGGCCCCGCCGCCCCGCGCGGTTGATCCCGCCCGCACGAAGGAAGATGATCACTGTGACCGAAACAATCGCCGTCGCCGACCCCCTGAAGGCGCTCTCCGCCGAAGGCGTCTCCATCTGGCTCGACGACCTGTCCCGTAAGCGCATCACGTCCGGCAACCTCGCCGAACTCATCGAGAACCGGCACGTCGTCGGCGTCACGACCAACCCCTCCATCTTCCAGGCCGCGATCGGTTCCGGTGAGGGGTACGAGGAGCAGCTCGCCGACCTCGCCACGCGGCGCGTCACGGTCGACGAGGCCGTACGGATGATGACCACCGCCGACGTCCGCGCCGCCGCCGACATACTGCGGCCCGTGTACGACGAGACCGGCGGCCGGGACGGCCGGGTCTCCATCGAGGTCGACCCGCGGCTGGCCCACGACACGAAGGCGACGATCGCCGAGGCCAGGCAGCTCTCCTGGCTGGTCGACCGCCCGAACGTGATGATCAAGATTCCGGCGACCAGGGCGGGGCTGCCCGCGATCACCGAGGTCATCGGCCTCGGTATCAGCGTCAACGTCACGCTGATCTTCTCGCTGGAGCGCTACCGCGAGGTGATGGACGCCTACCTCGCCGGTCTGGAGAAGGCACAGGCCGCGGGCCTCGACCTCTCCGCCATCCACTCCGTCGCCTCCTTCTTCGTCTCCCGCGTCGACAGCGAGATCGACAAGCGGCTGACGAAGGTGGGCACGGACGAGGCGCTCGCGCTGAAGGGCAGGGCGGCACTCGCCAACGCGCGGCTCGCCTACGAGGCGTACGAGGAAAAGTTCGGCCCTGCCGACAATCCAACACGCGACGGTGGTCGCTGGACCGCCCTCGGCGGGGCCCGTGCCAACAAGCAGCGCCCGCTGTGGGCCTCGACCGGCGTCAAGGACCCGGCCTTCAAGGACACGCTGTACGTCGACGAGCTGGTCGCACCCGGCACGGTCAACACGATGCCCGAGGGCACGCTGAACGCCACCGCCGACCACGGCGAGATCCGCGGCGACACGGTGAGCGGCGGCTACGCCCAGGCCCGCGCGGACCTGGAGGCCGTCGAGAAGCAGGGCATCTCGTACGACGAGGTCGTACGGCAGCTGGAGGACGAGGGCGTCGCGAAGTTCGAGGCGGCCTGGGGCGAGCTGCTGGACGCGGTCGCCGTCTCGCTGAGCAGCAAGGGAGTTGACGGGAAATGACCAAGAACCCTCCCGAGGGAACCTCGGCGGAGGCGGCCGGCACGGCACCGGACGCCCCCGCCCCGGCGGCGAAGGCCACGAAGGCCACAAGGGCCACGACAAGGGCCAGGAAAGCCGTGAAGGCCGTGAAGGCCGCGACGAGCGGTACGAAGGCCGACGCTTCCGCGGCCACGGCCGGCGCGGCACCGGACGCGCCCACGGACACACCCGCAGACGCGACCGCGGCCGACCTCGCGCCGCAGTCCCTCGCCCAGGTCCTGGACCTCGCGGACGCCTGGGACAACCCCCTGCGCGACCCCCAGGACCGCCGCCTTCCCAAGATCGCCGGCCCCTCCGGTCTGGTCATCTTCGGTGTGACGGGCGACCTCTCGCGCAAGAAGCTCATGCCGGCCGTCTACGACCTGGCCAACCGCGGGCTGCTTCCGCCCGGCTTCTCCCTCGTGGGGTTCGCCCGGCGCGACTGGGAGGACGAGGACTTCGCGCAGATCGTGCACGACTCGGTCCGTGAACACGCGCGTACCGAGTTCCGCGAGGAGGTCTGGCAGCAGCTCGCCGAGGGCATGCGGTTCATCCCGGGCGACTTCGACGACGACCAGGCGTTCGACCAACTGCGGTCAGCGGTCGACGAGTTGGACAGTTCGCAGGGCACGAGCGGCAACTACGCCTTCTACCTCTCCGTACCCCCGAAGTTCTTCCCCAAGGTCGTCAAGCAGCTCAAGAAGCACGGCCTGGCCAAGGCGCCCGCGGGGTCCTGGCGGCGTGCGGTGATCGAGAAGCCGTTCGGCCGCGACCTGAAGAGCGCGCGCGAGCTGAACCGGGTCGTGCACGAGGTGTTCGACCCGGAGCAGGTGTTCCGCATCGACCACTACCTCGGCAAGGAGACCGTCCAGAACATTCTGGCGCTCCGCTTCGCCAACCAGATGTACGAGCCCGTCTGGAACCGGTCGTACGTGGACCACGTGCAGATCACGATGGCCGAGGACATCGGCATCGGCGGCCGCGCGGGCTACTACGACGGCATCGGGTCGGCCCGTGACGTCATCCAGAACCACCTCCTGCAGCTGATGGCGCTGACCGCGATGGAGGAGCCCATCGCCTTCGACGCCGACTCGCTGCTCACCGAGAAGCTCAAGGTCCTCAAGTCCGTGAAGCTGCCGGACGACCTCGGCGAGCACACCGTCCGCGGCCAGTACGCGGCGGGCTGGCAGGGCGGCGAGAAGGTGTCCGGCTATCTCGAAGAGGACGGCATCGACCCCGGGTCGACGACCGACACCTACGCCGCGGTCAAGCTGGAGATGGACAACCGCCGCTGGGCGGGCGTCCCCTTCTATCTGCGGACCGGCAAGCGCCTGGGCCGCCGTGTCACCGAGATCGCCGTCGTCTTCCAGCGCGCCCCGCACTCCCCCTTCGACTCCACCGCCACCGAGGAACTCGGCGCGAACGCGATCGTCATCCGCGTCCAGCCCGACGAGGGCATGACAGTGCGCTTCGGATCGAAGGTGCCGGGTACGTCGATGGAGATCCGGGACGTGTCGATGGACTTCGCGTACGGCGAGTCGTTCACGGAGTCCAGCCCGGAGGCGTACGAACGCCTGATCCTGGATGTACTGCTCGGCGACGCCAACCTCTTCCCCCGTCACCAGGAGGTGGAAGAGTCCTGGAAGATCCTCGACCCGATCGAGGAGTACTGGGACACCCACGGCAAGCCGGCGCAGTACGCCTCGGGCAGCTGGGGCCCCGGGGAAGCCGACGAGATGCTCGCACGAGACGGACGGAGCTGGCGCAGGCCATGAAGATCGACCTGAGCGACACCACGGCAAGCAAGATCAACAAGGCCCTTGTGCAGGGCCGCCGCGCCATCGGCACGCCTGCCGTGGGCATGGTCCTGACGATGGTCATCGTGACGGACGAGGAGAACGCGTACGACTCGATCAAGGCGGCCGAGGAGGCCTCGCACGAGCACCCCTCGCGCACCCTGGTCGTCATCAAGCGGCACGCCCGCAGCCCTCGCGACCGCACGAACTCCCACCTCGACGCCGAGGTACGGGTCGGGGCCGACGCGGGCACCGGTGAGACGGTCATCCTGCGGCTGTACGGCGAGGTGTCCGACCACGCCGACTCGGTGGTCCTGCCGCTGCTGCTGCCGGACGCGCCGGTCGTCGTCTGGTGGCCGGTGGACGCGCCGGAGGTCCCGGTCAAGGACCCGCTCGGCGCCCTCGCCCAGCGCCGCATCACCGACATGTACGCCGTGGAGACGCCGCTCGCGGCCCTGGAGGCGCGCGCCGCCGCGTACGCGCCGGGCGACACCGACCTGGCCTGGACCCGGCTGACGCCCTGGCGTTCCATGCTGGCCGCCGCCCTCGACCAGGCCCGTACGAAGATCACCTCGGCCTCCGTCGAGAGCGAGGCCGAGAACCCGAGCGCCGAGTTGCTGGCCCGTTGGCTGGAGGCCCGCCTCAATGTCTCGGTCGAGCGGGTCGTCACCGCCGGCCCCGTGGTCACCGCAGTGAAGCTCGGCACCGAGAACGGCGAGATCGTCATCGACCGCCCCGAGGGCCCGCTCGCGACCCTGTCCCTGCCCGGTCAGCCCTCGCGCACCCTCGCGCTGAAGGTCCGCAGCACCTCCGAGCTGATCGCCGAGGAACTGCGCCGGCTCGACGCGGACGAGATGTACGCCGTCGCCCTGCGCGCGGACGACACCCAAGGAGCGAGCCGTGTCTGACGCTCCGAAGCTCACCCACCGGCCCGAGTGGACCGCACTGGAGGACCACCGGGCAGGGCCGCTCCTCCATCCGCAGCTGCGCGAGCTGTTCGGACGCGACCCGGAGCGCGCCCGGCGCTACACCGTGCGGGTGGGTGACCTGTTCATCGACTACTCGAAGCATCTGATCACCGACGAGACGCTCGCGCTGCTCCAGGAACTCGCCACCGCCACCGGTGTGTTCACCCTGCGCGACGCGATGTTCCGCGGTGAGCGGATCAACGTCACCGAGGACCGGGCGGTCCTGCACACCGCGCTGCGCGCCCCGCGCGACGCGGTCGTCGAGGTCGACGGCGAGAACGTCGTGCCGAAGGTGCACGCCGTGCTCGACAGGATGGCCGACTTCGCCGAGCAGGTGCGCTCGGGCAAGTGGACCGGGTACACCGGCAGGCGCATCCGCAACATCGTCAACATCGGCATCGGCGGCTCCGACCTGGGCCCGGCGATGGCGTACGACGCGCTGCGCGCCTTCACCGACCGGGACCTGACGGTCCGCTTCGTGTCGAACGTCGACGGGGCCGACCTCCACGAGGCGGTGCGGGACCTGGACCCGGCCGAGACGCTCTTCGTCATCGCCTCGAAGACCTTCACCACCATCGAGACGATCACCAACGCGACCTCGGCGCGCGACTGGCTGCTGACCGGGCTCAAGGCCGGTCAGGAGGCCGTGGCGAAGCACTTCGTGGCGCTGTCGACGAACGCGGAGAAGGTCGCGGACTTCGGTATCGACACGGCCAACATGTTCGAGTTCTGGGACTGGGTCGGCGGGCGCTACTCGTTCGACTCCGCCATCGGCCTGTCCCTGATGATCGCGATCGGCCCGGACCGCTTCCGGGAGATGCTGGACGGCTTCGGTCTCGTCGACGAGCACTTCCGTACGGCCCCCGCGCAGGCCAACGCGCCCTTGCTGCTGGGCCTGCTGGGTGTCTGGTACGGCGACTTCTTCGACGCCCAGTCGCACGCGGTGCTGCCGTACTCGCACTATCTGTCCAAGTTCACCGCGTACCTCCAGCAGCTCGACATGGAGTCCAACGGCAAGTCCGTGGACCGCCAGGGCAGGCCGGTCGAGTGGCAGACCGGCCCTGTGGTGTGGGGCACGCCCGGCACCAACGGGCAGCACGCCTACTACCAGTTGCTCCACCAGGGCACGAAGACGATCCCGGCCGACCTGATCGGCTTCGTCAACCCGGTCGCCGAGCTCGGCGGTGAACTCGCCGCGCAGCACGACCTGTTGATGGCGAACCTCTTCGCCCAGGGCCAGGCGCTCGCGTTCGGCAAAACCGCCGACGAGGTGCGGGCGGAGGGGGTGCCCGAGGAACAGGTGCCGCACCGCACGTTCCGCGGCAACCACCCGACCACCACCGTCCTGGCCGCCGAGTTGACCCCCTCGGTCCTCGGCCAGCTGATCGCCCTCTACGAGCACAAGGTGTTCGTGCAGGGCGCGATCTGGAACATCGACTCCTTCGACCAGTGGGGCGTCGA
>NZ_JBEZJY010000039.1:0-93959 GCF_040651415.1 Streptomyces sp. NPDC048484 | reverse complement strand
GCTGCTCGGGAGGCTCTGACCAGCTGGTCAGAGCCTCCCGAGCAGCGGGGGAACCTCAGAATGGCCGTCCGGCCTCGGCTGGGGACAGGGACGCATGGCAGGAGGTGCCCGATGGCCAAGGCCAGATACGATGTGAGCGTCGGTGAGTCGGAGTGGGAGCCGCTCGACGACAGTCACCGGCTTTCTGGGCCGCCACCTGAGGTTGCGAGAGCGCTGCCGACGACGGCAGCGCTCACTCTGCCGACTGGGTACCTGGGATGGGAGTCGTTCGAGCATCTCGTGGCCGCGGTCGTACGCGAGGCCGATGGTGCCTTCGAAGCACGTGTCTACGGACGACGTGGCCAGAAACAGCAAGGCATTGATGTGGTCGGCTTTTTTGACGGCGAGAAAGCGCGCGTCTACCAGGCCAAGGACTACAAGAAGTACACCGCCGCCTATCTGGCAATGGCGGTCAAGGATTTCGCCACAGGAACCCGGCCCTTCGAGTCCGAGCATCTCATCGTGATGACGACGGCCGACGTCAGCGACACGAAGATCGACGACGAGCTCCATGCCTTGCGGAAGGCGAACCCGCAGATCACGATCGACCTGTGGGGCAGACAGCAGCTTTCCGACAAACTAGAGAGACATCCACGTATCGTCACCCGCTTCTTCGGCTCGGAGACCGCGCGCGTCGTCTGCAGGGTGCTCGAAAAACCGAACATTACGCCCGAGACAGCTGCTACTGCGTCCGACGCCATGGTCCGGGGACCGGTACAGCATCTCGGCCTGCAACAGGACCTGGAAGCGGCACGTCTGCTGCGTAAGGATCAACCCGCGCAAGCCGCAGGGGATTACCAGCGCCTGGCCGCTGCGCTGGAGGCTGGGGGATTCGTCGCGCACGCGCTGCAGATCCGCCGCGACCAGGCAGCAGCCTTGCACGAAGCCCAGGACACTGCCGCGGCTGTGGCCGTAGACCTTCAGGTCATGGCAGGGGAACTGGAGACCGGCGAACCCGGACTTGCGCTCTCCGTGATCAGTCGTCTGGAGGCAACGGGGGCAGAGGCTCCCGAGCCGCTCGTTCGCGCCATACAGGCACTGGGCGCACTCGCCTCGTACGAGCACGATCATGACACCAGCCTGGACGAAGTCGCTCATGCTGTCGACGCACTCCAGGAGGATGACCCTTCACGTGCTTCAGCGTTCATGATGTTCGCTGAATACGCGGTCGCCGAAGGCCGACTCGACTTCATCACCGACCGTGCCGAGCGGTTCGAAGCCGTAGCTCAGGCGGCTCGTGTCGGCTCTCAGGAACACGCCCGCCTGCGGGCCTGTCTGGCGGACGCCGGTGTCGGGGAACTCTGGGAGGACTTGCAGTACACCCTCCGCACGACCTGGCCGCCCAAGCTGGCCGCACTGCTCATGGCCCGGCACGGTCGGCATCTTGTCCAGCGCCAGAAGGCAACCGCTGCCCTCGCCCGATACACCGACGCCATCGCCCTGGCCACCGAGGAAGGAGCCATCGACGACGTAGTCAACTGGCTCCAGACCCAGACCCTCATCAGCATTCGTTTCGGACTGACCCAGCCCTCCAGTATCAATGAGGGCTATCGCCGAATCCTGACCCTGCGCGCTGCCGGGAACGGCGGCAGCGTCCTGCCCACTGGAGTGCGGGTCAGGGAGAGGGCGCTGTCCCGTATGCAGAAGGGACGGCTCGCCGACGCCGCCCAGGCCGTCGACGCCTACCGCTCGCGCTCCGCCGTAACTGCAGACTGGTCCGGCGAGCAAGAGGCCGAGCATCTTCTCGGAGTCCTGCATCAGAAGGTGGAGCAGCCCGAACAGGGGCTGCTCCACCACCTCGCCGCCGGTGACGTGGACGAGTTGGCGACCACCGCCAAGCTCCTGCCAGAGAAGCCCCTCGATTTCCCGCCGGACGAGAACTTGATCGATTCGGCCAACTGGTACCGGGTGAGCGCCTTCCGCGCGGCGGCAGCGACAGCGGACCTCCTGCCCGACGACCAGGCCCGAGAATGGCTCGACGCAGCCCTAGACGAACTAGAGCTAAACCGCCCGTCCCTGCCCCGCACCGCAAGCGCCGTCCACGCGGCCTTCGCCGCGGTGGCTGCCCTCCTCAGCGCATCCACCCCGGAACAGGCACAACGCTTCCTCTCCCACTCCGGCCCTCTCCTGGATCGCAAGCCCGGCACTCATCGCAGGACCGACCGCGAGCACATGCAGGGCCTGATCGTCATCGCGCACACCCATCCCGATCTGCGCGAGACCGCCATCCGCTCGATGTGCCGGACCCTGCTCTGCGCAGACCACCTCGCCGCATCAATCCTCAACCAAGGCGTGGCCGCCTTGGCTCTCCGACCGGACATCGTGGCCGAACAGTGCACGTCCCCAGCCCGCGAAGGCAACACCAACGTCGCTCTCGCTCTCGTCCTGGTCGAGACCAATATCGCGGAAGCCGCGACGGCGGCCCAAAGCCAGCTGCCGCTTCCTCCTCCGGCCAACGGCTCCGAGGATCACCCGCTCAGGGACCTCAGCACGCTGGCTCTGCTGGCCGCCGCCGTGGGGCCATCCGAACGCGAAGCCTTGTCCGACAGCTTCATCGCTCACGCCCTCCACCACGAAGACGCAGCCTTCCAACGCCGAGACGCCCTGCACGCCCTAGCGACCTTGGCACCACACCTTGATCACGACACACGTGCCCGCCACTTCACGACGGCCATGGAGTTCGCCCGCGGTCACCACGACGGCAGCGCAGATGACGATCTTCCCAACGAACCCTTCGACCGCTTTCGCTTCAACCTCGGTCCGACCACGCTACGACCGGACGGTCTCCTCGCCGCTGCCTGCCTCGCGCGCCCGGGCCAGCAGGCCGCCGACGTCTGTGCGTGCGCACTGGAGATCCTGCAAAACCATGAGGGGGGCAGGCGGACAGTTGTTCGCGCCCTTTTTCAACTGCAGCGCCAAGAAGTGCACTTGGACCCAGCGCTGCTGGCCAGCCACTCGGATCACCTGATCCGCCTTCTGGCGGCAGGACTGTGGTGCGAGGCCGAGACTGCTGACCCCGCCACTGGCGAGGTTCTCGTCCGAGACCGGAACGCGATGGTGCGTCAGTACATGGCCATGCATGCCGACGGGGCTCACTTGCAGGGGCTTCTGAAAGAGGATCCCCGCCGGTCCGTTCGCTCGCGTGTGCACCTTCTCCAGGGCTGAGGGGCTCCTCGCTCCCCGACCGGGTGCTTAGAAGGCGCTCGTTGTGTCCACGGTCCACTTGCTTTGGCCTGCTGTTTTCTGCGTCCCTGACGTAATGTCAGCCATTTTGTGGGACGTATGTGGGATCAGGTAACCCGCGGGACTCGTGGGGCACCAGGGCGTCCCAGTGGCTCGGGCCTGGCCCCTCACACCATCTTCACGCGCTCGAAAGCGATCGCGGAAACAATCGCATCCCTCCCTGGCGTTCTTGATCTTCGAGCGTAGGAGGGGAAGGTGTCGGGCCTGAAGCTGTTCCACACGACGAATAGCGGCGTGACGGAGGTCTTGCCGCGTCTTGCCGATGCCGAGGCGGATGTGCAGAGTCTCGTCGAGGCCAACATGGAAGCACTGCTCGGAGTCCGCTTCCTGGCAACCGAGTACAGCACCGGTCCGGTCCACGGCGGCCGGATCGACTCGCTGGGGATCGACGAGAACGGTGCCCCGGTGGTCGTGGAATTCAAGCGCGCCATCGACCCCGGGGTGATCCATCAGGGGCTCTTCTATCTGAGCTGGCTGATGGACCACCGGAGCGAATACCAGCACCTGGTCCGTGAACGGCTCGGGATCACGGCCGCGGCCCAGGTGCTGTGGAGCGCGCCCAGGCTGATCTGCGTGGCCGGCGACTTCACCCGATACGACGTGCACGCCGTACGGGAGCACCGGCACAGCATCGACCTGGTCCGCTACCGCTACTTCGGCACCGAGCACCTCGGCCTTGAGACGGTAGCTTCGGTCACCGGCCTGGCAGCGGGTCCCGGGGCAGCCCGCCGCCGCACGTCGGAGCGGGTGCGCACGGCGGACGGGGCGATGGCCGAACTGTCTGCGGCCGTCGACGAGGTCCTGCTCGGCCTTGGGGACGGGGTCACCCGGGTGCAGCGCAAGCAGTACCGGGCCTACCAGCGGCTGCGGAACTTTGCCTGCGTCTGCCCGCCGCAGCAGACCAAGCTGCTTGTCTACCTCAAGGTCGATCCGAAACAGGCCGACCTCGTCCCCGGCTTCACTCGGGACGTGACGGGGCTCGGCCACCATGGCACGGGTGACCTGGAGCTGCAGCTGCGTACGGAGCGGGACTTGGAGCGAGCAAGGGACCTGCTGCGCCTCAGTTACGCCGCGGCGTAGACCGGCAAATCCTGGTGTACGGGCTGGGTCGGCGCGGTGGTGGTGCGAGGTGTGCGGTTGTCGGTCAGGGCTCGTAGCGTCGCCTTTCGACGGGGCGGTCAAGGGGTGGCGGTGGACTACCAATGGTGCGGACGATCGCCGGTTTGGCCAACCAGCGATCCGCTGCTATGTTGCGCCGCTTCGGCCTCGGAACGGGCTGTCTCGGGCGGCTGTCCACGCTAGGTTGCGTGCACGAGGCCCTGCGGCATCCTCCGTACGAGGGGCTTCGTGCACGCCGTGACTGGTGAACTTCCGTCGCTCACTGGGCGGTTGGAAGGCCGCTTACGGATTGTCATGAATGACCTCGGCGAGGTGCGTGGGCCTACGAGGCTGGCTCCCGTACGAGGCTGAGACGAGGGGGCCCACCCGTCTGTGTACCAGCGAGGACACCTGGTCTTCGCGCAACGGACGCCACGGATCGTGGCCAACGTCGTCAAACATGCCTGCAGGCCAACAGGGGCCTGCAGTGGAGCAGGTGACAGCCAAACAGCCATGGAACCGGTGACGGCTATCAAGGGGCGAAGCCGGTCCGTAGTGGCGGTGGGCTCTGCCTTCGGCTCCGAGAGGACCCTCGGCCCGCGATGTCAGTGGTGCGTGGTGGGATGTCCGTAGCAACTTTGCCGATGCCTCGGGAGCCGCCCGCATGAGCTTACGTTTGAGGGTCCCTGCGCGTTGCGGGCCGAAGGCGACTTCCAAGGGAGCCCGGCATTCCTCTCTGGTCGCACGGATCAGACTGGAGCAGCGAGCCGTCGAGTTGCGTCTTGGCGAGGTCCGGCGTGGGCGGCTCGTGAGCGATGAGGTCCGGCCGACGAAGCTGGCAGCGGCGACAGAGGTGTGGCGGGAGAACCGTCGGCTCCTCGCGCGCACACTTCCACAGGTCGCCACAGCACGCATCCGGATGAGCCGCGCCGTTTGTTCGGGTCGTTTGCCGTATTTCGTGGCCCTGGGGCGAGATATCGTCTGTGAGCCTCCCCCGCAGGGAATACGACGCCCGGCGTGCCTTCCCGGAGGAAGGCCCAGGCGTGCGCATGCCTGGCGCACCCGAAATAAGGTGACCAGCAGAAACACCACGGCCTTCAGGCCGCCGCCCTTTGACGAACAAGGACACCCCCGACTGATGGCAGTGACCCAGCAGGAGATCGAGAACCGGTTGTGGGACGCCGCCGACGAGCTGCGCGTGGCGATGCCCGAAGCGCAATACTCCTCGGTCGTCTTCCCTCTGATGTTCTGGAAGTACCTGTCGGATACCTGGGAGCACACTCACCAGACCTTCCTCAAGGAGAACGAGGCCCTCGACCTCTCAGCCGAGGAAGCCGACGAGGTCGAGTACAGCAACTACCAGACGTTCAAGATCCCCTTTATCTTCTCTGGGACCGTCGCCGAGAGCCGCGCCTCTTGGTCATCCATCCTCGCCACCGTCGCCCAGCACGGCCTCGGCCAGCGGGTTCGCGCTTCACTCCAGGCCATCGAGTCAGCCAACCCAGACAAATTCTCCCGTCTGTTCGGGTCCATGACCTGGACCTCCGAAGCGGTGCTGCCGGGGGAGGTGCTGGCGTCGGTCTTGCGGACGATGAACCGCGTCCCCAAGATGCACGAGGGAAATATTTCCCACGACGTGCTCGGCGGGGCGTACGAGTACCTGCTGAAGCGGTTCTCCGACGGGTCTGGCATCCGCGCCGGCCAGTTCTTCACCCCGCGTGAGGTTGTGGAACTGATCATCGAGCTGCTGGACCCCAAGAACCATGAGTCGGTGTACGACCCCGCCTGTGGGTCGGGCGGCATGCTCATCGCCTCAGCGAACCTCCTGAAAGCACGCGGAGACCGCGGATACACACTCAGCCTGAACGGGCAGGAAGCGGTAACAGATACCGCGGGTGTGGCCCGCATGAACCTCTTCATGCACAACCTGACCGAGTTCAAGGTCGAGGTCGGCGACACCCTGAGGGACCCGCGCTTCAAGAAGGCAGACGGGTCGGTCAAGCAGTTCGACATGATTGTCGCCAATCCCCCCTACAGCCTTAAGTGGAAACCTTGGACTAATGACCCGCGCGCCATCGGCGGGGTTGCCCCACAGTCGTCGGCGGACTGGGCATTCGTGCAGCACATGATCGCCAGCATGGACCCGCGGAAGGGACGCGCCGGCGTGGTCCTTCCCCACGGTGTCCTCTTCCGAAGCGGCGGCCAGGAGTCGGCCATCCGCAAGCGCGTTGTCGACGACGACCTGCTCGAAGCGGTCATTGGCCTGCCTGCGAACCTCTTCTACTCGACCGCTATCCCCACGGCGATCCTGGTATTCCGTGCACCCCATACCAAGGCCAAAGAGCGGCGGGAAGGTGTGCTGTTCATCGACGCCTCCAACCGGTTCACCAAGGCCAAGAATCGCAACATCCTCACGGATGCTGACATCGCCGACACGGTGGCCGCCTACCACTTGGACTTCAACGGCGATGGCACCCCGGTGGATTCCGAGGGAGAGAACGGCCTCTCTGCGCGATTCGTCCCGATTACCGAGATTTTGGCCAACGGGTACGACCTCAACATCGGCCGCTACATCAAACAGACCGCCGCCGAGCAAGAGGATCTCGGCACCCTCATCGACGCCTACAACATCGCCCGAGCCGAGCGCCAAAAGACCGAACAGCGCATGCTCGCGGTCCTCTCTGCCGCCGGTATCGAGGGCTTCGATGAGTGATTGGCAGCAGATCAGCTTCGGTGACCTGGGGACTCCTGTGCGCCGCAAGGCACCCGTTCCGCCGCAGGGATCGAGGGCTTCAATGACTGACAGCTATCCGCTTCGTCCTCTTGGGGAAGTGATGCGCCTCGACATCCAGCGCACGCCGATGCAGCCTACAACTACCTACCGTCTGGCCGGGGTCCTGAATGCGGGAAAGGGGGTAATCGCTAAAGGCGAACTCGACGGCGGAGATACAGAGTACACGGCAATGAACGTGCTGCACGCTGACCAGGTCGTGATGCGAAAGCTGACCGCGTGGGAGGGCCCGATCACCGTAGTACCTGCCGAGTTCGACGGGTTCGTCGTCAGCAACGAGTTCCCGACGTTCACGCTTGGCCCAGAAATAATGCCCGACTGGATGAGGCATGTCTGTGGCTCACCGCGACTGTGGGCAGAGATGAAGAACCGAGTGAGCGGGACAGTTCAACGACGCAAGCGTCTCAACCCAGAGCAGCTCTTGCAGATTCAACTGCCGATCCCGCCCCGTGAGGTACAAGCGCGGATCGTGGAGATGCTCGACGCGGTGGACGACCAGGTCACCGCACTCGTCGGTGAGACTTTGGCCGCGGTGCGAGTGCAGTGCAGACTGCTGGATGAGTTCACGAGCACAGCTACCAGCAATGCGAAACTGCTCGGGGACCTTTGCCCCGTAATCGGATCAGGGCCGTCTTGGGCGGCCAAGGATGAGTCTTCGGTCCTGTCAGAGGAAGCACTGACAGTCCTGAAAATCACCAACACGAGGCCCGACGGGTCCATCGACCTGAGCGAGCTGGCCTATGTGGCGGGGCTACCGGCGCGCACCAAGGTCATCGGCCCGACGTCCCTAGTAATGATCCGTACAAACGGAAACCGAAAGCGGATCGGCAATGTCTACCTGCCGCCCGAGGAAGTACACGCTGCGGCGGTATCGGCCTTCCAATTCATCCTCGACGCTCTCGACATCGAGACACGTGACTACCTCTACCTCGTGCTTCGGAGCCCGAGGATCCAACACCAGATGAGCGAGTCCGCCAGTGGCAGTACCGGCCTCGGCAACCTCGCCGTCCGGTGGCTAAAGACTCTCGAAATTCCCTGGCCCAACGCCGAGACACGCAAGATCCAGATGGAAGCGGTGCAGGCCATCGACGCCAAGATCGCCGCAGCCCGTGCGGAGGCCGGTCGTCTCCGTCAGGTCCGGGCGGGGCTGCTGTCGGGGCTCCTGGACCGGACCATCGACTTCGAGTACGCCGAGTTGTTGGAGGTCTAGCCGTGGCAAAGGGCATTCGTGAGCGCGAGTTCCAGAACTCGATGATCCAGTGGTCCCTTCCGATGGGGTGGGGCTTCAAAGCGGGCAGGTCGCTGCCGCGTGAGACGACACAGACGGTGCTCGCCAGCCAGCTGCGGGACGCCATCGTCCGGCTCAACCCTGAGGTGATCGACGGGTTCGACATGGACGCCGTGGTCGAGGAGATCATCGCTGTGGTCAACGCCGTCGACGGCGGGCTGGTGCGAGCCAACGAGCAGGTGCTGGAACTGCTGCGCGGGCACAAAGAGTTCCGACGCGCCGACGGCGTGTGGCACGCCTTGAAGGTCATCGATTTCGAGCACCCGACCACCAACACCCTGGTCGTGTCGGACGAGGTGACCATAACCATCCCCGGCAAGACCCCCCGCCGGTTCGACCTCGTGTACTGGGCCAATGGCCTGCCCCTCGTTGTTGTAGAGGTGAAGTCACCGACCGCCAAGTCCGGGTGGGCCGACGCCGCACGCGAGATCAACAACGTGTACGCCACCGAATACCCGTGGTTCTTCACCCCCAATGTCTTCGCTGTCGCCTCCGACGGGCTGAAGCTGCGATTCGGTGCCGCTGGTGCGCCCCTGAACCTGTGGCAGCCGTTCCGATCCACTGACGACGACGAGAACCTGTCCGGGCGGGCCGACGTCCAGCGCTCCGTCGAACTGCTGCTCAACCCGGCCACGATCCTGGACATGCTCGCCAACTTCACCCTGTTCGACACCTCTGGAGGCGGGGCGGACAAGAAGTACCTGCCCCGCTACCCGCAGATGGAGGCCGCCCATCTGATCCACAGGCGGGTCCTGGCCGACGGCAAGAAAGGTCTGGTCTGGCACCACCAAGGCAGCGGGAAGACGCTGCTGATGGTGTTCGCTGCTTCGCTGCTACTGGCTGACACCCGCGCCGAGTCGCCCACAATCATCCTGCTCTCGGACCGAACCCAGCTCGTGCGGCAAACCTCCGGGGTGTTCACCTCTGCGATGGGCGACGCCTACTTCCACCAGCCCTCCACCAGCAAGGAGTTGCGTTCTCTGCTGGCTGACGATGTGCGCGGCGTCATCTCCACGACTGTCCACAAGTTCGCGGACGCCGGCAAGAACCTGTCGACCCGCCGCAACATCATCGTGCTTGTCGATGAGGCACACCGCACCCAGTCGTCCGAGGAGGAGTCCCTGGCGGGGCAGATGCGCGCAGCGTTGCCGCACGCGAAGTTCTTCGGCATGACCGGCACACCCGTCAGGAACCTCGCCACTAACACCTTCGCCCTCTTCGGTGAGGAGTCCGACCCGGACAGGGTGCTGCACCGGTATTCGGTGTCCCGGTCTCTTCAGGACGAGGCAACCGTCCCGGTCATGCTGGACCCGCACCCGGTCACCTTCGAGATGAACGACCGGGCGCTACAGGCCGAGTTCGACCAGTTCGCCGACGAATTCGACCTCGATGACCCTGACCGTGAAACCTTGTCCCGCAAGTTCGGGCGCCTCACCTCGGTGTTCGCCAACCCCCAACGCATCCACACGGTCTGCCAGGACATCGTGGACCACTACCTGGCCGGCACCTACCGCAACGGCCTCAAGGCGCAGGTCGTCGCCTACAACCGTGAGCTGGCCGTGGCATACACGAAGAAGATCAACGAGCTGCTGGCGGGCTTCGAGGCGGCGCAGGTACTCGCCGAGGTCGGCAAGCACGATCGGATCACCGCAGAGGTGAATATCCACGTCTCGGACGCCAAGACCGAGGAAGCGGCCATGCGGCCGTACCGGCTCTCCGAGGTCGACGAGGAGGACCAGAAGCGGCGATTCCTCACCCCGGATGACCCGCTGTGCTTCCTGGTCGTGACGGCCAAGCTGATGACCGGGTTCGACGCCCCCAACGAGGGCGTCCTCTACCTGGACAAGCCAATGAAGGCTCACAACCTGTTCCAGACGATCACCCGCCCGAACCGCACCTGGGTGTCCCCGGCAGGATTCGTGAAGACCACCGGCGTGGTCGTGGACTACATCAGCCTGGCCGAAGAGGTCCAGCGTGCCGTCGTCGACCCCACCTCGGAGGGGTCCGCCGGCAAGGGCGGCGGGTTCGTCACCGACCTGACCGACCTGGTCGCCGAGTTCCGCACCACCTTCGCCCGCATCGAAGACCTCCTTGCAGATGTGGACGGCCTCGATCTCACGGCCCACGGATATGAGTCCGTACGTGTCATCAACGGCTTCCTGGACGCCAACCCTGCCGCCGCCGAGGTCTTCAGCAAGAACTACCGGCTTCTGGCCCGCCTGTACCCGCTCATCAACACGGACAAGCGAGTCGCCAAGTACCAGGAGGGGTTCGGGCTCTTCGGGTCTGCCTACACGACCCTGTTTAAGAAGTCTTCCGACGAGGAAAGGAAGGAGCGACTGGGCGAGCTGGGGCCGATGGTCCTGGAGATAATCAACGCCCACGTCCACTCCTTCTCGGTGGCCGCCTCCCAGGAAGAAGCCCTCGTCCTGGATGCCCAGGGCATCACGATCCTCAAGGAGTTGCTGGCCCTCGTCCGTCCCAAGCCCGACAAGGACGACAGCGAGGACAAGAGGCCGCCGTCTGCGGCGGAGATCCTCGACCACATCAAGGCGGCCCTCGAGAAGGGCGTCGAACCGGGGTCCGCGAAGTACACCGCGCTGGCAGAGCGGATCAGGCAGCTGCGGGACCGGATCATCCAGAACGCCCAGGACGCCCTGGAGTTCCTGGCCGAAGCACTCCGGGTCGCCCGAGCCATCGTGAACGCCGAGAAGCACCCCGACGAAGCCGTCGTACTGGACGACGACCACGTGGGTGTCCTGTCGCGGATCATCCACGACCACGCGCCGCCCGGCCTCACCGTCACGGAGCAGAACCTGGCCGAGGAAATCGACCAGGTGGTCAAGCGCACCCTCGCCCAGTCATGGGACAACGCCGAGGCCCGCAACCGCGGCGTCCGCCGTGCAACCGCCGCAGTCTTCCGCCGATACATGTTGAAGCCGGTGGGGGAGCCCTATGGCTCCACCGTCGCCTACGTCGAAGCCCACTACCTCGTCGACTGATGTGCGCACTGAGGCCCGGCAACCTGTGGCGGTTGCCGGGCTTCGTCGCGCTGCCCTGCCCTGATCTGTCCACCTGAGTCACGCCATTTTCGTCATCACTCCAGCTGGCGTGGCTACATCAGGGGCTGGAGGGGTTGTGGCGTCGTACACGGTGACGCGGGACGCCGGCTTGCGACATCCAGCTCAGATGAGACGCAGCACGCCTTCGACGATGGCGGATTCCTGTTCGACGGCGTAGCCGCGGTCGAGGCAACTCTGGGCGAGTGCACCAGCTGGACCTGTTTGGGCCGTCTTCAACGCTTCCCAGACGGGACTGTCCGGCGCCCATGGCCTCTGTGGCGCATGGGCAGTGGCGCCGACGTCGCAGATCACGCTCCTGGTCTGGTCTGCGGGCAACAGGCTCTGATAGATGGCGGTGGCGATGCGGATGCCGCCGAGATCCGCGTCGGGAGCTATGACGATCTTGTCGGCAGTGGCTGCGAGGCCGGCGATGCGATCGAGGACGGCCGCGCTGGGCATGCCCCCGCAGTACGCGATGCCGACGTCGCTGCTCGTGACACTCCCGTTGAGGGCGTCGCACAGCGTCTCGGCGGCCTGCAGGTTCTCGACGATGACAAGGCGGGCGCCGGTCAGGACCAGGCGGAGGTCGGTCTGTTCGGCGCGGAGGAGCAGAGGCCCCCGAAGTCGGGTCAGGGGCAGGCTATGTCCCGCGGTCTGCAGGGCGATGGCTCCTCCGGCTCCGATGCGGCTGTCGCGCTGGAGTCCGATGCCGGTAGCCACAGCGCGGGTGACACCGCAGTGTTGGAGTATGGGGCGAGCGTCGTCCCAGGTTTTTGTGTGGCCCGTGTGCGCTTGAGAGAAGGCCCGGGCATTGGGATGGACGGTGCCTTCGCACAGGTCGCGGGCGACTGCGATCAATATGCGTGAGCGCTTCGGCGCGGGTGCAGGTCGGTCCAGCTCTGCTTGCAGCGCGGAGCGCAGGCTCTCCACAGCCATTTCGGTGAGCCCCTTCATCGTGGGGATGGGGGTGCTTGCTCCACTCAGATGAGAGTGCAGCGCATCAAGAGCATCTTGGATGCCGGTGCGGAGCTGATCGCGTGTGATGGTCTGCCGTTTTGCGTACTGTGCGGCTGCCCGGGTGGCGAGGTCGGTGCGGTACCAGCGGATGGGAGCCCCGAGGGCCATCTCGGAGGCGGTGACGTTGCAGCGCAGCACGACCGCCCCGGCGCGGGTGAGCATGATGGCGGTGGCCCAGGCGCGACCGCCGTAGCGCTGCTGTACGGCACGCCATTCGCGGTGCGCGGCGTTGAGAACGAAGGCCCGGTCACCGGTGCGGGCGAGGGCCGGGATGGCGTCGGGGACGATGTGTTCCTGCGGCGTGGTCGCGGTGAGGTCTACCTGGGAGTAGTGGGGCATGCCAGTCGGGCGTGCGTTGACGAGGTGTTTGGTTCCGTCGGTGGCATGGCGTGTGCGTACGACGGCGTGTGCGGTGAGCCCTTGGGGGAGGTCCTTGAGGGGGACGGTGGGACCGGTGGGCTGCATCGTCTACCACCAGGTGCGTCCGGCCAGCAGAACCTCCATGGTCAGCTCGACGCGCTCGCCGTTGGCGTCGTAGCCGAACATCCGGGTGGGTGCGTTGAGGGCTTCCGTGTGGCTGGGGTAGTTGAAGTAGAGGAGTTCACCGCTGTGTTCGGTGGCGTCGTCCAGGAGGGACTCCTGGCAGGTGCCCAGGACGGTGATGCCGTTGCCCTGGGCGCTGGCGGCAAGGGCGCCGAGGACCTCGCGGCGGTGGTGGGAGCCGAGCGAGTCGCCCAGTTCGTCGAGGATGAGCAGGCGCCCACGAGGGTGCGGGGAGGCGAGCAGCGAGGCCAGGACCAGGTGGATGGAGAACAGCTTCTCCTGGGCCGAGTTGGTGATGTTGTCGTAGGGCAGCATCGGGCCGTGTGGGGTGCGTCGCCAGTATGGGGTGACTTCGCACCTCCACATGTCCTGCAGCGTTGGGGGCGGAGTGAGCGTCCGGCGCAGTTCGGCACCGTACAGTCCGGCGTCCCGGTTGAGCGTGACGAGGGCGTCTTCTATGTCGCCCAGGGCCTGTTCGAGCCGCAGGGCGATACTGCCCTGCATGGTGCGCAGGCTCTCTCGTAGGTCGCCGGCCTTCTGCTCACCGAAGGCGATTCTGCTGGCCCGTTGGGCGCGTTCTTCGGCGATGCGGTTCGCGGCCGAGACGTCGGACTCGGCGAATCGGTCTAGCCAGTCCTTCAGGGCACGGACGGGCGCTTCGAACGCGGTGGCATCGGCGAAGCGGCGGCCTCCGGCGTCATCGGCGAGGTTGTTGCGGAGCCGGACCGCGTCCTTGAGTGCGCCGGTCGGGGCGCCGGCGCCGGTGTCGACGTCGATGCCGATCGCTTCGAGGGCTCGTTCGAGATGGCGGCCCGCGCGCTGGCGCAGAGTGTTCTCACTGCGGCGTTCCGGCTGGACCTGTGGGCGATCCGAGGTGGCCGGTGGGGCGGTGGGCCAGCGCAGGGCGCGCAGGGCGGCTTCGCGGTTGCCGCCGTGTTCTTGCCAGTAGCTGATGTCGAGGTCGTCGATCTGCTGTTGGACAGTTGCATGCTGTTCGGCGGCTTGTGCTTCAGCGGCCAGCGCCGTGTCGATGGCGGCTTGCGCCTGGGCGTGCTGGAGGGCGAGGGTCTTGTGGGCGACGAGGGTGTCTTGGAAGGCGGCTTGTGCCGCGTCCCTGTCCTGCTGGCGCGTGGCGGTCACCTGGTGGAGGGCGGCGAGTTCGTCTTCCAGCGCGGGGCGCTGGGACCGCAGGCGCGCGGCGAGTGCCGCTGCTTCCAGGCGGCGGACGAGATCGGCGCTCTGTGCTTCGGTTTCCATGGCCTGATCACGCTGCCGCTGGGCCTGGCCGAGGTCGTGCTCGGCTTGGTCCAGTGCGGCGCGCAGGCGGGTCAGGAGGGAGGCGCGCCCGGTGAGCGGCTCAGGGTATCCGCCCAGTACGTACAGGCCGAGAGCGTTGTCGACCGCGGTGTCCGGGGCGTGTTCCAGGTGCATGCGTGCGGCCAGGGTGTCCAGGAATCCTTGGACGGGATCGTGGCCGTGGTGGTCCGTGTCGGGTACCGCGATGAGGACTGCGCCGGGCTGGCCGACCAGGGCCGCCCGGGCGGTATCGACGGAGGACGTCGCGATGCACACGGCGTCGCGGTACAGCGCCAGCCGGGGCTCCCAGGCGGCGCGTTCCTCGGGAGCGAGCGTGAGTCCGTCGAGCAGTCCGGTGGCGTGGATGCCGGCTTCGCTCAGGGTGCTGATCGTCTGGCCGGCGGTGCCGTAGCGGCCCTCGTTGGCGCGGGCGAGGTCGTCTTGGGCGTTCTGGCGCAGAGTGGTGGCCTGCGTCAGGTGGCCTTCGCAGGTGATGGTGTGCTGGTGGGCCTGTTGGGCGTCGAGGCGGGCGTCGTCGAGGTCCCCGTGGACTCCCGCCGCGGCATCTTCGGCGTCCTGGAGGGCTTGATCGTGTGCGGCCAGGCGGTGGCGGGCGCCGCTCTCGTCGTCCCGGGCCTGGGTGAGGTGTTGCTCGGCGCGCTCTTTGGCCTGCGCCGCCTCGTCGTGTCGACGGGCCAGGCGCTCGGGGTCGTCGAGGGCGCGTTGAGCGGCTTGGGTTGCTTCCCGGTCATCTTGGGCGCGTGCCCGTGCCTCTTCTTGTTCGCCCAGTGTGGCCTGAAGTTGTTCGGTGCGGTCCAGGGCGTCGAGCAGCCCACGGGCGTAGTGCAGGGCCCACATGTCCTGGGCTCGGACGAGTTCCTCTCGGGCGCTGATGCGCTGGATGACGGTGTGCAGGGCCCGCTCCTCGGCCGCGTAGCTGGTGATGTCCTCGTTCTGGCTGGTCTGCAGCTCGCGTTCTGCTTGGCTCAGGTCGTGGCGCAAGGACGCGTCGGTGTCCAGGAGAGTGGCGCGGCCGGTGAGGTCGATGAGCGCGGTGCCGATGCCGGCGGAGGTGAACAGGCCGGTGTCGAGCTTGAGGAGGGACGGGCCTCCGCGTCGTTTGCCCCGGGAGGTCAGGAACGCGAGGCAACGGGGAACGGGCCCGTAGAGGGCCGCCGCGTACTGGGTGGCTCCCAGCGCGGATGCGGACGGCAATGCGCGGTAGATCTTGGCGGCCTGGTCATGGCGTTCGATGTCGTCCTGGGCTGTGGCCAGATGGATGCCCGGGGTGTGCCGCACCTCGACGTAGGTCGGGGTGGCGGACAACTTCAGCCACACGGTGTGGGCGCTGGCGGGGACATCGTCCGGGTCGGCGAAGAGGCCGGCGATGTAGCCGGTGGTCGCGGGCGCATAGCCCTGGGCGCCGATCCCTGCGGTCTGCGGTTCGAAAAGCAGGTCCGCCACCGACGCCGGACCGCTGCTGTGCATCCGCCATTCCGGATCGCCCAGCAGCAACGAGACGGCGGCCAGCCAGCTGGTCTTGCCGGATTCGTTCGAATCCGTGGGCCCCTTGCCGGAGACGGCGATGAAGCAGCTGGGGATGAGAGCGACCGCGGCCGAGGGGTGCCGGGCGATGTCGAAGGTCTGGACGCACAAGAGTTGCCGCTCCCCGATGATCCCGAGGCTGATCGGTACCTCTTCGGGGGGCTGCGTCTCCTGCGGTTCGGTGGCAGTGCTCATGGTGCGATCTCCCGTGGCGCGGAGGAGAGTCCGGGCGGTGTCTGCTCCTGGCGGCGCTGGCGGATGGCCCGGGCGTACATCGAGTCGGGCTGGGTGACCAGGACCAAGTCCTCCCACAGCCGGGCCGACTGTGCATCCGTCAGCCGCAGCAGCGCCGGGCCCGGCAGCAGGGCGCGGTGAAAGCCTTCCCGCAGCAGGCGGCGTGCCTTGAGACGGCGTACCGCCGGGCGCAGCTGCTCGTAGGTGAAGTAGGGGTTGGCATACAGCTCCTCGACGCTGGTGCCGCGCCCGTCTGCGAGCCAGGTCGCCGACCCGTGAACGCCACGGGCGCGGGGGGCTGCGACCGTGCGCAGCAGGACCAGTACCAGCACCGCCCGGTCCAAGGGCGGCAGGACCCCGATGCCGTCGGCGGCCAGGCGGTCGCCCACGGTGTCGTCGTAGCCGCTGGTGAAGCCGGACATTCCATGGTGCTCGCGGACCAGCAGGACGCGGCCGAGGCCGGCCAGACGCCGGACGACAATCGCCCGCAGCGCATCGGTCTGCAGGGCGGGAAACGCTTCGCCGGGCACCAGCCCGTCGGCGGTCTCCAAGGCCGCGAGAGCGGACTGGACGTGGGCCTCGTCGACGTCGGAGAGCGGTATCTCACTCATCGTCGTCTCTCTGCTGCCCCGGCGGGGCCTGGCGGGTGCCCGGGAGCTGGTCGTGAAAGCGCCGCATGGTTTCGGCGAAGGTGTCGGGCAGAGCGGCCACCGCCGGCCCCAGCCGCAGCTGTTGTCCCTCGCGGACGATCAGCAGCAGCAACTGCAGCTCTCCGTCGAGGGCGGCCTTGGCGAACTTCACGTCCAGCCCGATGTCCCCGGCCGCGTCCAAGATGTCCGCGCGCGCGAACGGGCGGCCAGGGTAGGGAGGCCAGTCCAGGTCGGGCCACGCCCGGGCCAGGCACAAGGCGAAGGTGATCATCTGGGTGGGAGTGAGCCGGGCGACGGGGTAGGTGCCAAGTTCCTCGGGAACCGGCGCCTGCGACCAGCCCAGCACGAGTGCACGGCCCAACGGGCCCGGACGGCCGCCCGAACTGGAAGTGGTGGGCCCCGGGCAGTCGCATTCCACGAGGCTGCGCCCTGCGATCCGGGCCGTCTCATCGGCCTCGGCCAGCAGCCCGGGCGGCAGGCTCCCGGGGGCGAGCGCGGCTCGGGCGGCGGCCAGGATCAGGGGCACATCAGGGTTTTTCATCGCCGCGCTCGCTTGCCACCAGGTCCTCCGGCGTAGTGGCCGCAGGACGTTCTGTGCGGTGGACCGTGACCGGATGCAGGTACGTCACCCACGCCTCACGGTCGACGATGAGCTGGGAGCCGATCTCCAGCCGGTAAGGAGCATGGGGGTCGGCGTCTAGCATGATCAGATCCGTCAGGAGCCGGACGGCCCGCGGCCACCGAGACCGCCGCAACTCCTCCGTCACCTCGACGCGGTCGCGCTCCAAAAGCATGCGATCGGCAGCCCGTTCGCGACGCGCCCGTTCCCGCACCCCTCGCTCGACCACCGCTGCAAACGGATCCCGCTCCGGCGACCCCTTGGGCATCGGCGGCCGGTAGCGCACCCGGTGGCGCGGTGCGAACGCATCCACAGCGTCCACCACAGCCCCCGCGTCCACCCACACCTGCGGTGCATCCACCACCAGCGTGGCGCCGGCCTCCGCGAGCCGTTCCGGTGGGGCATCGCGGGCCGCCTCCAGGTACTCCTCGGCCGACAGGACATCGAAGTCCAGGGCAACCCCGGCACGGTCCAGCACCCGCAGCAGCGCCTGCGCGACCCAGTGGCCGTACCGCTGTTCGGCCTCGACCATGGCCACGGCCTTGTGGGCGAGGTCGATGTCCTTGGGGAAGTGCCGGTTCACGTCCCGGTTCAGGCAAAGGACACGCTGGTCCAGGTCCTGGTGGTTGTACTGCCGCTGGTCCTCGATCAGCTCCTTCAGCGAGCCGTCCAGGACCAGCGCCTCGAGCTGAACCGCGAACGTCGCAAACACCCACTGGCAGAAAATGATGTTGCGGGCGACCGCATCCCGGTCAGGATGCTCGCGGTCGAGGAGTTCCTGGGTCCGGTCCAGCAGGCCGATCAACTCGTCGATGCCGCCGTGGCTCTCCAGCCGGTCGCAGATCATCAGGAAGACGGTGCCCAGCGGATGAAAGGAGTGCCGCAACTGGTGCTTCTTGGACCGGTAGGGGCGGATCAGCTGCTCGCTCTCGAAGACCTGCCAGCGTGACTCGAACATCTCCACCGCATAGGCGGGCCGGGCATGTTGTGTGATCCACTCCCACACCTGCGTCTTCGTCGCCCCGCCCTGGGAGCTGTGGGCGGCGAACGCCTCCGCGATGTCGCGGGTGATCCGCAGATGCAGACCATCGGTGACGGTCGCTCCGCTGTGCCGTGCCGCCGCCGCGACGAACGTCTGCAAGTTGCTCGACCGCTTGGCGTCGCTCAGCTGCCGATCAACGTCATCACCCGGGTCCTCGTCTCGGAACGTCACCGCCGCGCCCCCTTCTCGTTCTGCAGGAAGGGCTTGCGAACCATCATCCCCCCGGCCCGCAAGGCTTGCCAGTTAGGGCCAGATATGCAAAGGCAGCCTTGCGCACTCGCCCCCGGATGCGGAGGCAGCCGACAGCAGACGGGGGAGGGCCTCAAAGGAGCTGGAACCTTTTTCGGGGTGAGCATGTCAACGCGCTTGCCCAAGCGGCGCGGGGCACGTTCGCCGACTTGGCAGGTGGCCTGCGGAACCAGCCGATCGATATCACTGTGGATCCGGGCATGAGCGATGGATGCGCGCAGTCTGCACCGCGGCGAGCCTAGGCCGTCTCCCCGAAGCTGGCTGGGCTGAGGGCCGAAATCCGGGCAACCTGTGTCGGTTGCCGGGCCTCTTCGCGCTGCTCGGGCACTGATCTGTCCCCTGAGCCACGCCGTTTCATCGTCATTCTGGCTGGCGGGAGTGCTACATCGGGGGCAGGGCTGCGATGTCGCGCACGGTGATGTGGAGGGCGTGGAGCGGCTGCGTCCGTGTGGGGCGCACGACCTCCAGACATTCTGCGCCCTCGCGGAGCCGGTAGATGAGCTGGTCGAAGTCGTACCAGCCGAGGTTGATCCACAGGGCGCCGGCGCCGTACTGGTCGCGGCGATGGTCGAGTGGCTGTCCCTGCACCCACACGGACGGCGGGGACATGCCGGTGTCCTCCGCATAGCGCACGGCTGCAGCGGCTGCGCGGCGCAGTGGGCTGTCCGGCTTCCAACGGCGCCCCAGTGCGGCCACGGCTGCCGGGCTCGTGGGCTCGGCAGCCGCCAGCTCGATGCGGCTGATCTCGATCCCGCCGGCGTTCAGCAGTTCAACCAGCCGGGTGCGCACAGGGAGGGGGATCCATCGATCGAGTCCTTCGAACTGCTCGATCATCGCGTCACGTGGCGCACGGCCGGCGGACGGGTCCGCTGTCATCCCCTGTAGCCGTTCCTTTGCGGTGGCGCGGGTGTCGCCGCGTTTCCACAGCAGCCTCGGCTCGGAGCCTTCGGGGAGGCGGTCGTTCTGGTTGAACTGGAACTGGAAGCCGCGCCTGTTGCCTTTGAGGGCGCGCTTCATGCCCGCCATAGGATCCCGACCGGACATGATGGCGCCGACGACGTCGTTGGTGAACTCGGTGTCGGTCCGGTGGACCACCGCCACGTCGAGGTCGCCTGGCTCCAGCGCGCCTCGGGCGTACGAACCGAACACATGGACCTCGTCCACGAGGTCGAGGGGGCGACCGCCTCCCTCCAGCTTGCCGAGCATCTCGCGGAGCAACTCCGTTGCCCGTTCACGTTTCACTTGGACTCCCCTGCAAGTACGCGACCGCTGACGCGACACTACGGGCCCCAGCCGTGACGAGAGCGCACTGGTGTGGGCGGTCGGTAAAAAGGTGACCGTCTCCACGCTGGAAAATGATTTCACGGGCGTTCCATGACCCCGGGCTGCCGAGCCGGGGCACCGCATCGGCGTTCAGCCGAGTGCAAGCCTCTGTGAAACGTACAGTCGGGCGGTACGGTGCGAGGGCGGCCCCGCGGCATCCCCCGTCTGCGGAGACACACTGCTGTTCGTCGGTCAGTGGCGTCGGCCGGCCTGGCGCCTCGGAACGGTTGGCGGGGCGGCGGGGAGCGTGGCAGTGAGCTGCGGCGCACCGAAACAGGGCTGAGCGCGGGTACCGGTGCCGTGCGCGAGTTCCGAGGCCAGGTCGGCGATCATCGAGGCTGGGGCGTAGGGCGAGGCATGAAGCGCCCAGCTGGGTTGGTTGATGCTGGGGCCGGCCCAGATGGTCCAGGTGGCGAGGGGGCTGTTCGGGTTCTGGGCGGCGAAGGCGTCGAATTGGACTCCCGCGTCTTCGGCGAGGTTCGTCCAGCGGATCCAGCGTCCGTCGACGGTGTGCTTCCAGTCGGCGTCCGTGAGGGGTTTGGTGGCGGCGGTGACGGTCTTGCCGGTGACGGGGCTGCCGATGGCGGTGTCCCAGCCGTCACCGTCGGCGAGATGGTTCAGCAGGGTCTGGAGCACTGGGGCTGGGGTGGTACCGGTCGCGGTGAGGTGCCACATGCGGTCGGAGACGGGTGTCTCGTAGGCGGCCACGGTCCAGGCGGTGTCGCGGGGGTGGGCTTCGTGCACCCGCTCGATGCGCAGGGTCTGCGATTCGTGGATGGCGTGCGTGGTCTCGTCGGACCAGGTGGTCCACTTCTCGAACTCACCGTGCGCGTCGAGGAAGGTGTCGAGGAGGGCGTCGTGGTCGCCGGCATCGGCCAGGTACACGGGGACGGTCTCCGGCTTAGGCGGGGCCAGTTCGGGCTCGGCCGTGGTGAGAGCGAGCGGGGTGCGGGCTTCGGCGGCGGAGCGCTCGGTGTCGGTCAGGGGTGCCGGTCCGGGGCGCATCTCCGCGCCGTGGACCTTCTCGAAGGCGAGCAGGGCCTGGGCGGGCGAGTCGAAGGTGTCGGCGATCTGCCGCAGATGGTTCTCGCCATGGAGATAGACGCTTTTGCCGCCGCTGAGGTAGGTGCCGACCGCGACGGTGGTGTGGCCGTCCTCGGCGTGGGCGTGGGCGTGGGCGTGGATGAGGAGGTGGCCGTGGCGGATGTCGTCATGGATCTTCTGGGCCTCGGCTGAGACCTCGCGGATCTCGCTGCGGGTGCACCAGGGCATCGGGTAGTTGGCCCAGGCCCATTCCTCGTCGATCGCCTGCCGCAGCCCGTGGGCGATCTCGGTGGTGATCCCCACGGAGTTCAGGGCGCGGGCGGCCTGCTGCGCCCAGTAGGGTTCCTCGCTGTCGATGCGGGCCAGGACGAGGATGTTCTCGGCGACCGGGGTCCAGCCGTCGGCCTCCAGGGCCACGTGGGCGATGTGGGCCTGGGTGCCGGTCAGGGCGGCGGTCACGGCACGGGAGTGGGCGGGGTGGCTGTCGAGGCGGACGTGCGCGTCAATGGCGGGTGTCGTCACGAAGGAAGGCTTTCTTTCTGCCGGTTGGCGGGCCACGGATGGTTCGGCGGCCGGCGGGTGGGGTCAGCGGGCACTGCGTACTGCGGGCGGCGCGGTGGTCCGTGGCGGACCGGCCCGGGGCGCGGCCGTGGCCTTCGTGACTTTGGTGCGTGCGGGCCGGTTTGCGGGCGCGGGTGAGGACGTGGCGTGCTGCCAGCGGGTACGCACGGCGGTCAGGTCGGCAAGAGCGCGGCGGCTGCCGACGACGAGCTGGTACGGCGTGGTGGCCGGGTCGTCGGTGAACGCCTCGATGCGCCGGCCGATGTGCCGGGTTGTCGCGAGGAGATGGCGCTGCAGGATCCGCTCGCCCCAGTGCTCCGGTGAGCCGGCCGGTCCGGCGAGGAGGTCCAGCAGCTGGCGCGGCCCGGCCCCGGGGCCGAGGAGACCGCGGTGTTGTGCTTCCCATAGGACCGTCACGGGGTCGACGGGTGCGTGGCGCCGGGTCAGGGTGGTCAGGCTCTGCCACAGTCCTGCGTGCAGGGGCTGCGTGAAGTCGCCGGGCGTGAGCCATCGCATCTGCTCGACGTCGCTGGGGTGCGCGGTCGCGGTCGCGAGGAGGAGTCGCTCCTCGTCGGCCGCGTCCTCGTCGTGTGCTGTGGTCGGCTCGGGAGCGGGGGTGCGGGGCAGGGATCCGGTGTGCGGAGGGAACCGGGCGGCGATGTCGTCCACCAGGGTGGCCAGGACGTCGGCCTCGGCGAGGGTGGTGGCCACGGGCTGCGGGAGGGTGGTGTCTGCGGCGGTGTGGATGAGGCGCTGGGCGGCGGCGGCCAGACGGCGCCGGGAGTGCTCTGCCTCGATGATCCGGGCGTACGCGGGTGCGTGCTGGGGCCATGGGCAGACCTGGATCAGGTGGTGCAGGTAGGGGGCGGACAGTCCGCGCGTCTGCTCGCCGGCGGCGGCGAGTACGGCGGTGAGCCACTTCGTGTTCTTGGCGTGCTCGGCCGGGTTGGGCGCCGGCAGGGAGCGGATCGCGGCGAACAGGGCGCTATGGGCGGCGGTGGAGAACGCGTCGGGGCTGATCCCGGTCACGTCGCGAAGGCGCTGTGGGCGGAGCAGGAGAGCGCCGAGGAGGGCCTGTTCGACATGGAAGACCGGGGGTGGCGGCGGGAGGGCGTCGAGGTCGAGGTCGTCGTCGGGTTCGGGGGTGCGGGGCATCAGGCGGCCAGGGTGAAGTCGTCGGGGTTGAGGGGAATGTTCAGGTGCGGGGCGAGCAGATGGGCCGCGAGCAACGGGGGTACGGCGTTGCCGATCTGCGAGAACATCTGGCCCTTGTTGCCGGCCCACGGGTAGTCGGCGGGGAAGCTCTGCAGCACGCCCGCTTCCCGGGCGGTGATTTTGATCGGGGCCGGCGCCGATTGCTGCTCGCTGTCCGGCAGTGCGGAGGCGGTGTCGGCGATCCAGGTGCACTCGTTGGCCCGGTGGCCGAAGAACAGGGTGCCGGCGGGCTGGTCGGCGCGGCGGACGGTGGCGTTGGGCTGGTTGTTGCTGCGCAGTGACCACGACCAGTGGTGCGCCTCGGGAGTGAACGTGGGGGCCGGAGCCTTTGCGGGGCGCCTTTCGCGGGCACCGTGCCGGGCGGCCCGGCCGGAGGCTTTCCTGCGGGAGGCCAGGATGACTTCGGAGTCGGGGTGGGGTGTCCAGGTGCCGCGCTCACGGGCGTCGGTCAAGGTCTTGCGCGAGCCGGAGGGGAAGGGTTCGGGGCCGCCTCCTGGTCCGCCGCCGGCGCACACGGTTGGCACGGGCCGGTCGGTGGCGCCCCAGCCCAGAGCCTGGGCCATGGACACCCACTGCTTGCGGCCGGGCCCGAACAGCGACTCCTGCTCGGCGGCCTTCGCGTGGGTGGGCGGCGGGGGTTCGGCGGTGCGTACGCGGGAGGCGAGGAGGATCGCCCGCTTCCTAGTCTGGGGGACGCCGTAGTCGGCGGCGTTGAGGATGCCGGTCCACACGGAAAATCCCCAGGTGCGCAGGATCGCCGCGTACTGCCGCCACAGCGGCAGCACGTCCGGGACCTCCTCCATGACCACCCACTCGGGCCCGCCCGCCGTGTTCAGGGCGTGCAGGTAGCGCATGGGTTCGGCCGCGAGCAGGGACCGCTCGTCGCGGCACGCGGCCAGCAGCGCGGCACGGGTGTCACGGCCGGCAGCGAGTTCGGCGACGGCCTGGTGGACGAGCGGCTGGTCGAGAAGACCGAGACGCTTGCCAGCCATGCTCCATGCCTGACACGGAGGGGACGCGATGAACCCGACGGTCCGGCCGACGAACGGCCACGCCGGATACATCGCCACATCCGTCCGGATCGTCAACTGCCCAGCCGCAGCACGGGTCCGGCACGCCCAGAGGTCCCATTCCAGGCCGACGTCCCGCACACCCAGCACCGACAGCGCGCGGCTCCAGCCGCCCGGACCCGCGAACAGATCCACCACGGTCAAGAAGCAAGCCCGAAGTCGTCCTGCACCGGGGCGGCTTCACCGCGGCACACCCAGGGCGAGCAGCCGTCGGCCACCCCGTTCTCCAACTCGTCCACCGCGGTGGCGCGGCCGTCGAGTTCTTCCTGGCGTGCTGCCCACTCGGCTGCCGTGACGTGGTCGATGGGGGCCCGGTCGAGGGGGACGCGGGAGCGGTGCAGGAACGCCTGCCCGAGCAACGGGTTGCCGGAGGCGTTCGCGCGGGCGTTGCCCTGGCGGATGGCCGCGTCGAACGCGACCACGTCCTCCCATTCCTGAGGGCTGGTATCCCGGATATTTCTCCACTGCGCGTTTCCGTGAAAGGGACACCCCAGGCAACTCGATTTTGGTGTATCCGCCAGCCCGATGGAAGTCAGATAGCGAACACAGTCCGCGCGGGACCAGTTCAGGTCGATGAGCGGATGCCGGTTGCGCATGTACTTGACGTCGGCGTCCTTGGCGCGGTGGAATTCATCTGTCGAGATGCCGACCCACTGCTCGACGAAGATGTCCTTGGGGATGCGCTGCGGGTAGGGGTA
This sequence comes from Streptomyces sp. NPDC048484, assembly GCF_040651415.1. Lineage (NCBI taxonomy): Bacteria > Bacillati > Actinomycetota > Actinomycetes > Kitasatosporales > Streptomycetaceae > Streptomyces > Streptomyces sp. NPDC048484. Next base: position 69,332 of record NZ_JBEZJY010000039.1, on the reverse strand, counting down.
TCCGAGAAGCTCCCGGACCTTCTTCTTGATCGGCCTAATTTTATATTCCCCCGTACACTGGCGCCTGGTCATGCCCTGCTTGCCGTCCTGGTTGAGGACGTAAAGAGGCATGGAGGCAAAACGATGATCGGGGTCGAGTGCGTCGTCTCGGATATTTCCTGCGGAGACCCGAAGGACGGGTATCCCTGCCGGAGCAGCGATTTCCCGTTCGAGGCGGTCGAGATGAGCATAAACGGTGCGCGGTTCCCAGCCCGTGTCGGCGAAAATCGCGTAGTCGACCTTCGGGAGTATGCCCTGTGCGGATAGGGCGAGCATGGCGCTGGACTGGATACCGGCACCTAGTGAAATTGCTGTGAAAGCAGGGAATTCGGAAATGATCAGTCCTGGGGGTGAAGGGGGTGGGGGTGTGACCCGGCGGCGAGGTGGGCGATGCGGTCGCTGATGAGCGCGGGGTGGCGGACGGGCAGCGCGTGCGTGGTGCGGGCGAGGATCTCCAGGCGGGCGGCGGGGAGGCGGTCGGCCAGCTGAGCGGTGTGGGCGGCGGGGGTGTGCCGGTCGTCCGCGCCGGCCATCAGCAGCAGCCGCTCGCCGAGTTGCTCCAGCGCGGTCACATCGCCGCTCTGGTATCCGCGCAGGCACTGCCAGAGTGCTGCGAGGTCGGCGGTGGGTGTGTGGCGTACGCCGTGGCGGCACCGCGGCGGTCCGTCGTTCGGGCCGGTGCCGGGGTGGGGGGTGAGCGTGTAGCGGTGGGTGTCGGGCAGCAGGCGCCGCACCCGGTCCACACCCGTGGGTGCGTGGGTGCAGGTCAGAGCGAGCAGGCTGCGTGCGGCGGCCAGAAGCGGGGCGTACGGTCCGCTGCCGGGGTGCAGGCTCGCCCCGCGTGCGGTGGCGGAGAGCAGCACCATGCCCTGGATCCTGGGCAGGAGCTGGGGGCGACGGGCGGCGAGTTCCTGCAGGACGAGGGCGCCCAGGGAATGGCCGGCGAGCACCAGCGGCCCGGCGGGGACGACGCGGGTCAGGATCTGGTGCAGGTCGTCGGAGAGCTGCCGGATCGTCAGCGGGGCCTGGCCGCGCGGGGTGTGACCGTGCGCGCGCTGGTCGTAGCGCACGACGGTCAGGCCCAGAGCGGTCAGGTGCCGGGCGTGGACGCGCCACAGCTCCGCGGTGACGGAAGCACCGTGCACCAGCACGACCGTCGCGCCACCGGGACGCGGGCGCACCGGGGCATCGCGGTAGACGGACAGACGAGTGCCATCCGCGACACCAACCGACAACACCTCAGTACTGGACGGCGGATTGCACACAGGAAGGACTCCCAAAAAGAAGGGGGGATCAGCGGGGGAAGGAGGTGTCCGCTGGCCGCGCCGGGTCGGTGGGACCGGGCCGCTCGGCACCGCGCTGCGCATGCCGCCGTACGAGGGCGGGCGGATACCGGGGAAGCGATCCGGAGGGCGCGGGCAGTCAGCGCCGTATGGCTGTGGCCTTCGGCGGCGTGCTGAAGAGGCCGGGCGAGAACGCCGGCGGCGTGGCCGCGGGTGGGCTTGGCGGAGCACGTGGGCGCCGGTGTTCGGGCTGTTGGGCGGCATTCAAGATGCCGATATCGCGGGCACAGATGGGGCGTTGGGTGTGCCGATGGAATCGGCGTGCAGATCGGTTCGTAGGCGGCGGCACCTTGCCGATGAGCGCGGCCACGAGCCCAGAGACCGTGGTACGGCCGAACAGAGCGCCGCCGCCACGACGGGGGCTGTCCTACGCATCCGTCCGGCACCTTGCCGAGGATGCTGTCCGATTCGCCGGAATCCTCGTCGGCATCGTGAACGCCTGCTTCGTCGGCATTTTCCGCGCCGGGCAACATCGGGCCACGGATACAGCGCCGGCCGGCGACCGGAGGGTGGCAGGGGAGCCCAGGGCCAGGGTTCGGTTCGCTGGTGTGACGCCGGTCAGCGCGTGTGTCCCGCTCCCTGCTTCGTCGCAGGCGGCGCCACGGCTGTTTCCCGGGCGGGGGCCGTGGTGGGCTTGTGCTGGGCGAGGGCTCGGTGGCCCTCGGCGGTGATGTGGAGGCGCTGGCCCTGGGCCAGGGACCTTGTCGCGTCGATGCGGACCAGCCCGCGCGTATGCAGGGCGTTGAACGTGGCGGTGTTGAGTGGGACGCCGCCTGTGGTCGAGGCGCGGAGGGTGCCTTTCCGGCCGGACATGTAGAGACGGCCCCCGTCGTGCGACAGCGCGGACAGTGAGGCGTACTGGCTGTCCGTGATCTTTGGTGCTGGTGTCGTCTGGTCGTGTTCGGCGTGTTGTTTCAGGTGCCGGGTGATGCCGCTGGCGAGGTAGGAGCAGCCGGTGCGGGCCAGATCGAGCTGGTGGGCGGCGTTCGCGAGATGCTCCCCCAGGAGGGGAACTGCCTTCGCGTGCCGTGCCTCGCGCACGGCTGCGTCGTCGGCCGGCGGGCCGGGGAACGGGGCGCCGTCCAGCGGGTTGGCGAACAACGCGCCGGCCAGGTCGGATGCGGCGACGCTGGCGGCCAGGACGACGGAGGCGAGTGCATCCAGAGCCGGTCGGCTGCCGGGCACAGCGGTGTACTGGCTGCCGTCGAGGGCGGCGAGGCGGACCGTGGCCTGTTGGACCAGCTCGTTCGTGGCCACGATCTTCGCCGTGAGTTCCTGCCGGGCGTCGGTGCCGGGGGTCAGGACAAGTGAGCGGATCTCGCTGTGCAAGTCCTCGAAGCCGCTGGCGAGTTGCCGCAGTCGGGCGATCTCGGCGGGAAGGTCGATCTGGCGCATGGTGCAGGGCTTTCGGGCGAGGGGACGGTGGTCAGCGGCTGCGCCGATTGACCGGCGGGGTGGGCGGCGGCGTAGGGGCGGCACCGGGGCGGGACGGTGCCGGTGGGATGTCCTGCCAGGTCGCGATGCCGAGGTCGATGCGCACGCTGATGCCGTCGGCGTAGAGGTGGGCCTCGGCGCGGACAATAGTGCCGAGTGCGTCGCGCTCCCCGAGCCCGGGCGGCAGTGCGTACTGCCGCTTCGCCCCCGCTGGGGTGAAGCCGTGCCGGGCGAGGACGGCGCCGGCCCGGCCGGTGGCCGCGGTCGCGGTGACTGCGTCGTTGGTGAAGCGGATGGTCACCTCGGGACGGGCCGCCGGGGTCGCGCCGTGCTGGCGCGTGGTCCAGGCGAGATCGACGAGGTCCAGGGTGTGGGCCATGAGCCCGTAAGCGGCGACGCCGGCGCGCTCGTGCGCATCCTCGGCGGTCTCCGGCCCCAGGAGGTAGAGGGTACGGCCCTGGTGCTGACGGGCCGTGAAGCCCGCTGCGGTCAGGATGCGGGCGGCCCGGGGGAGAGGGCGGTTCAGGGCGACGAAGGTCCATCCGTCGTCGGTCGAGCCAATGAAGATGTCGTGGTGGTCGGTAAGAGCCATGCTGCCTTCGAGGAGTTGTCAGATCGCAGGGGTCAGCGCCGCCGAGACCCGATCGCGCTGGGCGGTGCCGCAGAAGCGGGTGCGGGAGATGCGCTGGCGTGTGTGACCTGGGGACGTAGCACGGACAAGTGTTCACCGGAGGCTGTGATCCTCCAGAAGTTCCAGCCGGTCCGGTTCGGAGCGACCTGCGGGCGCAGGGACTGCAGGACGGCTGTGGTGGCACCGCTCGGGGTCGTGTACGCGCCCGCGCCGGGACCCTCCGGGATCGTTGTCGAGGTAGTGACGGGGTCGTAGACGGCGTCAACACGCACCCCTGCGTAAATGGCGTGTACCGCGACGAACGATGTCGGGTGCGTCACCACCGGGGCCGGCCTGGTGGTGACGGGGAGGGCCGGTGCCTGCCCCACGGATGCCTGCCCGAGTTGTGCGAGGAGACGGCGGATGACGTCGTTCGGGGTCGTGTCCCATGCATGTGCCAGAAGGCCGATCAACTGGTGCGTGTCGGGATCCACTTCGAGGGTCTTGCTGGTGGGGGTTGTCACGGCAGTCGGCCTTCCGGGCTGGTGCGGTGGTATGCGCGAGGTTGCAGGCGCGCGAGGTCAGGCAGTCGTGCCGTAGTCGCTCTGCGCGGGCGGTGATGGCCTTCGAGGTGGTGTGGCTCCGGGAGGACCGGTCAGCGGCTTCGGGCGGCTGTCTTCGCGGTGGCGGGCACGGATGCGGGTGTTGTGCCGGGCGCTCTGCTGGCGGGAGGGCTGCTGATGGCGGCGGCCAGGGCGGTGGTGCCGGCGGAGGTGAGACGGATGCGGTCCTGGAGCGGTCCGCCCACGTAGGCGGAGGGCGCGGACTTCGGGACACGTTCCGCGAGTCCGTTCGCCTCCAGCGACCGCAGTGTGCCGATCAGGACGCGCTCGTCGCGGTAGTGGACGTACTGCCGCCCCAAAGAGCTGGTCGCCACGACATTCCCGCCGGCGATCTCCCACAGGGCGGCGTGGTGCGTAGTGGTCAGCCGGTGGTCGGGAGGGGCGGTCGTATGCCTCTGGCGGCGTTTCAGTTCGTCGGCGACGGTGTCGGCGCAGTCCATGACTGCTGCCGGTGCCAGGGCGGTCAGCGTGCGGGCCATCGGGAGCCGGCGCTCCGCGGAGCTGCTGCTCAGGAAGGCGAGTTGCTGGAGGCGGACCACTGCGTCCGACAGCTCGTGACTCTGGAAGAGGCGCTCGTCGGTGACCGCGGTGATGGCGGCGCGGGTCGCGGAGGCGAGGTGCTGCGCGGAGGCGACGTGGACGTCGGGCTCGGACGGCGAACCGGACCGCAGGAGCCGGTCGAGCGTGTCGTTGTGCTGCACGTACTGCTCTGCGAGCAGCAGCAGCCGTTCGACCGGCGTGGGCGGGGCGGCCACATCGAACAGCAGACCGTCATCGCTGGGCGGTGTCGTCATACGCGGCGCCGGACGGCCGGGGCGCGCAGCGGTGCCGGAGCATGAGCGCACGCAGCAGCGGGAGGCCGCGGTGCTTCCAGCGCGCTGCGGGCCGCCGCCAGGGCTCGGCCGCCGTCATCGAGGTGGATCCGCAGGCGGCTGTGGTGGTCGAGCGAGTCGAGCTTGTGCTGGAGGGTGTCCTGCGCTGTGGTGGTGAGGACGAGGAGCGGGGCGAGGGCCTGGGTGTAGTGGGCGACGGCCCGTCCGAGGTGGCCGGCGCTCGCGCAGAGTGTCTCGGCGGGCGGGAGGCCGGCGCTGTTGGGGGCGAGCTGGTACTCGGCGTCGGCGGCCATGCGGGCAGCCAGATGACACAGCAGGCTAACGTGCCGCGTGACGTTGAACAGGCCGGTGCCGTCCACGGTGTTGCGGTGGCCGCGGATGTCCGCGGTCACGGCGTCCACGGCCTGGCGCGGGGACATGTCGTCGAGGTCGGGGGGTGGTAGGTGTGCAGCTGGTCTCCAGGCATGTGGGTCAGGGGGCTTGCCACAGGAAGCGGGTGACGTGGTCGTTGCCGTGGCCGACGCGGGGGCGGGAGGGGGTGTGCCAACCGGCCCGGGGCGGGCGCCCGGCGATGAGGTGCCAGCCCGCGCCGCGCAGGGACGCACCGCTCTCGCTCTCCTGGGTGAAGGTGATCAGGCGCCGGTATCCGAGGGCTTTCGCCGCGCGCCACGATGCCCCGTACATGAGGGAGTTGGCGTTGCGGGTGCCGTCGCTGGCGGTGCGGGTGACTTCGAGGGTGGCGCCGTCGTCGAGGTGGCGGGCTACGGGCCGGCCGACGATGGCGACGGCGTGCAGTGTGCCGCTCTCGGCGGCGCCGACGGCGAAGATCTGACCTGCGGGCGGCGGGTGGTGGCGATGCCAGGCGCGCACGAAGTCCTTCGCCTGGCGTGAGCGGACCGGCACCAGGTACAGCCGGGCGTCGTTCACACGGCCTTCCCGAAGTCGGACTGTGCCGGCGCGTGCTTCGCCACGGCGCGGGTGGTGATCGCCTGCGACGCGCGGGCCGACGCGGCGGACAACTCCTGCGCTCCGGGCTCCTGGTACCAGGGGCGCAGGTCGAGCATGGCGGCGCGCAGGCCGGTGGCGAAGCAGAGGGCGGTGCCCTTGGGCAGGGCGCGGATCGCATCCGCGGGCAGGATCCGCTCCTGGCGCGTGCTGACCGAGGTCGACTTCCCGGAGTCAGAGTGCGAGGTGGAGGTGGTTTCCACGTCGTGGTCGCCGATCAGCCGGGACAGCTTGTCGGCGAAGTCGGGGTCGTCGATGCCGGATCCGATCACCTTGACGGTGGAGGCGGACCACATGGCGTCCATGCCGGCGTCTCCCCAGACTTTCTGGCCCTGGCGGTAGGACTGGAGGATCGTGATGGGGATGATGCCGCGGCTGCCGAGGTGGGAGTACAGGTCCGGAAGATCCGAAATTTTGCACACGTTGGCGGCCTCGTCGAGGATCGCGAGCATCGGCGGATCGAGACGTCCACCGGCGCGCTCGGCCTGGGCGGTCGCAGCGCGCATCACCGAATCCGCGCACGCCGCGATCAATGCCGAGGCGCCGCCGCCGCCGTCCTTGCTCAGCAGGAACAGCGTGTCGGTGGAGGTGACGAAGTCGGCGGGCCGGAACTCGGCGACGTCCTTCTGCGGCGTCACCCAAGCGGCGATCTCGGTATTGAGCAGGGCGGCGGCGTACTGGCGGGCGGTCTCGAAAATCCCGTCCCTCGTCTCAGGCGGGCCCTCCACGGTGCCCTTGAGCTGGGCGGCGACGGCGGCGAGATCATGGTCGCGGAGGATGTCCAGCGGGGTGCGGTCGGCGGGGAAGGCCAGCCACTGCATGATGTCGGTGATCGGCCGGTCGTCGAGCGCTGCGGCCAGCAGGAGCTGGGACAGGATGTTGCTGCCGGCCTTGGACCAGAAGTCGCCCTGCTGGGACGCATCGACGCTCGCGGCGAGGAAGTGGCCGGCCAGCCGTCCGGCGCCGTCGAGGGTTTTCGCGCCGTCGAGGGGGTTCCACCACATCTCGCGGGCGGCGTGGGCGATCTGCTGCGGGTCCATGGTCCACACCACCCCCGCCTGCGCCCTCGCCTCGTAGGTGGTGGTGAAGGCGTCACCGGCGGCCTTGTTCGAGGTCAGGAGGACCGGGCCCGGGGCGCTGAGCATGGAGGGGATGGCGAGCGAGGTGGTCTTCCCGGACCGGGGCGCCATGATGGCGACGGCGACATCCTCGAAGCCCATCCGCACTTCGTGTCGGCTGCCCTGCAGGTTGCCTAGAAGGACGCCGGTGTCCTTCTGGGCAATGCGCTTGCTGTTCTTCAGGCTGGGACGCAGGGAGCGGGCTTTGTCGGTGATCGCTTTGGCCATCAGCGGCTGGATGTCCCGGGCCTTGGCCATGTCGGTGACCTTCTTCCGGCCGCTGCTGCGGTTCTTGTACCGGGCCCACAGGACGCCCGCCCCGACTCCGAGGGCCAGGAGCAGGACGACGGGCACGATGCGGGTACCGATCAGCAGGGACGTCTTCCCTGCGTCGGGCCAGACCTGCTCGGGATGGAGCAGGGCATCGGTCGGCTGATACCTGGCCCAGGTACCTCCGGTGAGGTGGGCGCTGATGTTGCCGGATAGCCAGGCGAGGTGGGACAGGGGGACGACGATAGCGAGCACGCCGAGCATGAGCCGCAGGACGAGGTCGTATCCGTCGGTGTTGCTGGAGGAGGAAGGGGGCAAGGGCTACGTGCTTCCGGGCGGGGACGGATGGATCAGCGGTTGCGGCCGTGCTTGGCCGGCAGCTGTTGCGAGGGCACCGGGCTGGCCGACGGTACGGTCCGCCGGGCAGCGAGGGAGCGGACGCGTTCTTCCAGTGCGCCGGCGGCGTACACCGCGAGCACGTCCTCCGTCCTACGGGTGACGACGTTCGGGTTGCGGGTTGGGAGATGGTGCACGCCGTCGGCGCGCGCTACGGGGGCCGGATCGGCGAGCGCGGCGGTGAACGCAGTGACCAGGCGGGTGGGAGTGTGCTCGCCGAAGCGGGCCTGCCACACCGGCCGGTCCGAGCCGAGTACCGCGGTGACGAACCAGGCGCCCGGTTCTTCCGCGCTGCCCAGCCGCTGGAGGTACGCGGTGCCGTCGGGGGATACGAGGCCGTTGTCCGCGGAGGCGGGCGACCAGCCGATCTGTTGGAGCGGTTCGTACGGGTCGCAGGCCGCGTCCGCTGCCGGGACGGGGTCGGTGAGGGTGTCGGTGGCAGCGGCGATGAGTTCGACAGGGGTGTGGGCGCCGAAGCTCGCGTACCAGGCCGGCCGGTCCGGCTCCGCGGCGTGGGTGAGCGTCCACCACTGTCCGTCCGGCTCGGGCTCCAGACGCAGGAGTGCTTTCTGGTCGGGGCTGGAGAGCAGGACGCGCGGCATCAAGGGGTCGTTGGCGTGGCTCCAGCCGCAGGCGCGGTGGAGGGGGACGGTGATCCACGCGGGGTCACCGCCGCCGGCGAGGTGGCGGGGAGTGATGAAGTCGACCTCGACGGTCTCCGGAGCCGGGCGCGTGCTCACTTTCGTGCGGCGCTTCGCCGGACGGGTGTGCGGGCTGGTGTGGGGGCCAGCGGCGAAGGGGCTTTGCGGGCGGCGGAGTTGATTTCCCGAACCACATTGCCGTGGGTGGCCCAGTCGTCGAGGTAGCTCCACGATTCGGCGTGGTGCTCGGCGAGGGCGTCGTCGAAGTCGGCGGTGCCGGGCTTGGCGGTGAACGGGAGAGCGTCTCGGGTGGTAAGCCACTGCTCGTGCAGTGCGTCGAGCCGGTCAAGGGCGGTGTGCAGGACGCCCAGTTGGTAGACCCAGCGGCTCTGCACCGTGTTCTCCGGCAGCTGCGCCAGCTGCGTCTCGGCGGTGGCGAGCAGGTGGCGGGCGCCGTAGCGGAGTAGTTCGAACGCCTCGGCGGTGTCGGCGTCGCGCTGGCCGGCGCGCAGGCCGTAGGCGTGGTCGTCGTGGGGCCAGCCGTCGAGGTCGGTGTGCTCGTCGGAGTAGGCGTCCCAGGCGTCGAGGATCTTCTTGCTGTCCCTCACGTAGTGGTCGAGGTGGCGCAGGAAGTCTCGGTGTGCGTGGTGGTCGGTGGAGATGGGGAGGAGTCCTCTCGGTTCAGCGGCGGGCGGCCGGCCGGGCGGTGCCGGTCTTCGCCGGGGGCGTCGCGGGTTTCGACTGCGGTCGGCGGGCGGAGCGTGCCTGCGCGCGGACTGCCTTGAGGCGCGTGGAGTGGGCGTCGGCCACCTGCTGCGGGCGCAGCGGGCTGTGTTCTTTTACGGCGCTGTAGTGGCCGGTGCGGTCGTACATGCCGCGCTGCAGCGGACTGCGGTCGGCCAGCGCGGTGAGGAACGAAGCGACCAGGTGGGCGGGGGTGCGCTCGTCGAAGTAGGCGTGCCAGATGCGCGGGCCGCGAAACTCTCCGTGGCCGGGCTCGCGGGTCTCGATGTGCCAGGACGGCCGGTCGTGAAATTCGTTCAGCGGGCGCAGTTCGATGTGGCACATGGAGTCCGGCGAGCGCGCGGTGCCGTCCGAGTCGCGGTGCCAGCCTGCCGAGATCACCGGCTGCCACGGGTCGGACTGCTGTGACGGCGGGGCGATGAGGGCGTCGGTGAAGCCGGCGAGGACCTCGGCGGGCACGAGTTCGCCGAACTCGGCGTACCAGCCGGTCTCGGTGTCGGTGGGCTCTGCCCGCAGCCGCCACCATGCCGAGGTGGCGGACTGCGGGTCGAACTGGAGACGGTGGCGAAGGCCGGGGCTCGCCAGGACGATCTCGGCGCTCAGGGGGTCGGAGACGGCGCTCCATCCGGCGGCGGCCAGGCCGTGGGTGACGTGGCGGGCGTCTCCGGGGCCGGCGAGGTGACGGGGGCTGGTGTCGAACGGGATGCGTGAAGCGTGCTCGTCGGCGAAGGCCGCGAGCTGCCGTTCACTCAGCGGCACGAGCAGTACCCCGGCTCACTCGCGGCGGCGCTGCCGTACAGGTCACGGAGATCGTCCAGAACGTAGTGGAGGGTGTGCTGGTCGGCCAGCTCCCACGCGGCCGTGCGCAACTCGTCGACCAAGAAGTCGCGGGACGCACCGCGCGGGGTGGCCGGGTGGTCCTGTACGGCGCGGGCGAGAGCGCGCAGGGTGTCGGCGAGCTGGACGGGCAGGCCCGTGTACTCGTCGAGGAGAGGCTCGACGAGCGCGAGTGCCTCCACGGGCTCGGGGTCCTCGCGCAGGTAGTCGGTCAGATCTGCCAGCGTTTCGGTCAGGGTGCGGATGGTGTCCGGGGTGAGTGCGGGCATCGGTCTCCTTGGAACGGGGCGGTGGCTCAGCGGCGGGTGCGGGCGCCGCCGGCCGGGGTGTAGGGACGGGCGCTGGTACGGGGACGGACGCTTTGCGCGCTGTTGCGGGCCCACGTGGCGGCGCGGGCGGCGGTGACGCGGGCCTGCTGCCACGCACGGAGCTGGGAGGGCCGGACGGAGACCGACCAGGTACGGATCCGCGCGCTGTGCGGTACGCGTCCGCGCGGGCGCATCACGGGATCGGGACCGGCGAGTTCGCTCGCGAAGGCTTGCACCAGGTGCATCGGCGTGTTCGGCGTGAAGCGGGCCGTCCAGCCATTGCCCTGCTGGTCCTGCGCCCCGGTCCACCACATCGCCGCGCCATCGGCACCCTGGCGGTACTGCATCCACGCGGTGCCGTCGGGACTGGTCGCAATGTAGTGCTCGCCCTCGAAACGCGTGTGCCAGTTCTGCTCCTCAAATGGCGCCCAGACGTTGGGAGCGTGGGCGGAGCGGGGATGGGTGAGGGCGTCGGTCAGACCGGCGACGATCTCCACCGGGGTCTGCAGGCCCAGGTGCGCCGACCACTCGCCGTTCGCACCGTCCGTCCTGCCGTGGACGGTCCACCCGCCGGGCAGGACGTAGGGGTCGTAGGCGACCCGGAGGGTGTGGTCCGGGCTCTCCATGCGCAGCGGGCTGCCCGTCTTGGACGTGTCCCGCCATCCCGAGGCGCGCAGGAACTCCGAGACGTGCCGGACGTCTCCGCCACCGGCCAGGGCGCGGGGCTGGACGAGGTAGTGCTGCTCGGCCTGCTCGCCCGGCCCCCAGCCCTGCCACTGTTTCTTGGTCACCGGCGCCGCCGCACGACGAGCGGTGCGGGTGCCGGTGGCTTCGCCGTGGTGGTGACGGGCTGCGCGCCGACGTGCCGCAGGGTGTCTTGGTGTTCGTCGAGGTCGAGGGTGATGTCGTGCAGTTCGTTCGAGGCGCGGCCCAGCGCGAGCCACACCTCCGCGGGGAGGGCACCGCGTTCGGCCTGGTCCTTGGCGAACACGCTGCCGGTGGCGACGAGGTGGGTGATGCCGCCGAGGACTCCGGTGTCCGGGTCGAGGACGCGGGCGATGACCTGCGCGGCCTGGGGCGGGGGTAGCTGGGAGAGGTGGTCGGCGAGCTGCCCGAGCTGGCGGGTGATCTCGTCGGCCAGCCGCACCGGGTACGCGGTGGGGTGAGGCATGCTCCTCCAGGTCGAAAGTCGGTCAGTGGTGGTGGCGGTGCCCGATCCGCTGGGTCTCGGCGAGGGCGGCTCCGGGATGTAGGTCGGTCGGCGGGGAGGTGCGGTCGGGGCCGGTGGCGATGCAGGCGCGCAGGTAGCGGCGGAAGAGGTAGACGGCCAGACGAGGCCGGCGCTCGGCGACGATCGGGGGTGGTGGTCTGCGAGGGGAGGGGCGGGGTACGGAACACTCCTGAACGGGTGGTGCGGTGCACGTCGAGGGGCGAGGGCTTGCGGCTTACCGGGTGCGGGCGGCCGGCGTACGTCCGGTCGGGTTCGGCGGCAATGCGGCGGGCCTCGGTCGGGGGACGCGGAGACTGCGGATGCCGTCGATCCGGGCCCTGAGTAGCGCCTGCTCGTCCTCATACGTGTGTGAGGTCGGGGTGAGACGGGTGTAGGGCCCGCAGCGGTACAGCGGTGTTCCGATGGCCATCCGCGGCAGCGGATCATCGCCGGCGAGGCTGCGGGTGAATGTGGTGACGAGGCCGGGCGGAGTATGGCCGCTGAAGGTGGCTGTCCACCAGCGGTACCCGTTGACGGTGCAGTTGGCGCGCCACGGTTTGGCCGCGCCCTGGTGAGCGGGTTCCTCGGTGAAGTGGACCAGGCCGTCCGGTGATACGGCCGAGGCCACGGGACCGGTGGCCTGCTCGGTCCAGCCCGCCGCACGCAACGGGTCGAGAACCGAACGTTCCCCGGCGGCCGGCGGCCGGAGCATGGTGTCGACCATGGCGGTGACGTACTCGACGGGGAGGTGCGCGCCGAGAGCGGCTGCCCAGTCCTGCCCGTACGGGGCGGTGGCATGCAGGGTCCAGGTCCACTCCGCGCGCCGGTCGAGGACGACTTGGAGGTGTCCGTCGGGGCTGGCCAGGGCGGTGTGCTGGTCGAATGTGGACACGTCGCGCCAGCCATGGCCGAGCCGGAGCAGCTCGGTGAGGTGTTCCCAGTCGCCGCCGCCGGACAGGTAGCCGGGCGCGGACAGGACATACGGGGCAGCGTGTGGCACGGGGTGTGAACTCCTGGGGGACGGGCCGACGGCGGGGGTGCTTCAGCCATGCGTACGGCAGGGCGGGGCATCCGCTGGGGGCGAGACGGTAGCCGGTGCCGCTCGCCGGGTACGGAAATCCTTGGTGAGGGTGAGGTACTCCAGCACCGGGAAGCCGGGCTTGTGCTGCTTCATCGGGCCCTGGTCGTCGAGGCCCGGGGCGCCGCCGGGGCTGGCGGGGTGGTCGGCGGTGTGGCGGTGGGCGCGATCCGGCCCGAGGGGTGCTGGAGTGCGGTGGCGATGCCCTGCGCGGCGAGCTGCCGGCCGGTCTCTCGCACAGCGCGCGCCTGAGCTGTGGTGTCGTCGCCGCTCAGCCGGTAGATCCCGCTCGGCTGGTCCTGGACGAAACCGTTGGCGGCCAGCACGGCGGTGGCCGTCTCGCCGACCGGGGCGGCGGCGAGGCTGCCGTCCGGCTGCCAGGTCAACACCACCCGCTCCGGCTGGGAGGGCTCGATGCCGACCAGGGCGTTGTGCCGGACCTGGGCGAGGGCGCTGTCGTAGCGGGCGAGCAGGTCGCCGCTGACCTGCTCGGCGCTCAGGAACGGGTCGTCCGCCAGGGCGATTCCGTTGGGCTCGGAGACGGCGCGGTACGCCTCGTCCGGCAGGGCACGGGGGGCGACGGCGGCGATGAGGAACCCGTCGCGTCCGTCATGCCGGTCCACAAGGACGAGCTGCGCGCCGTCGGGGCGGCTCAGGACGGCGGCCTGCTGGAGCGGATGCTCGGCGAGGGAGGCGGCGACCAGGTCCAGATCCCAGATACGGTCGGCGAGTTCGGCTAGATCGTCCTTGGCTTCCGGCGGGAGGTGGGAGCTGGTCCAGGTGTCGGGGAGTTCACCGGCGAGGACGTCGGCGAACGAGGCGAGGCGCGCGGAGGTGTCGTGGTCGAGCATGGTGTCCTTGGTCGAGGTGGGAGTCAGCGACGCAGTCCGGCGGCCACCGGGGGCGGCGGAGCCGGGGGCGTGAGAGGCGGGGGCGGGCAGGCACACACGGCGGAGCGCTCGCGTTCGGTGGTGGGGACCTCCCCGGTGCAGGTGCTGCGGCCGGGGTGCGGCGCGCGCCGGTCGGCGAGAGCGTTGCGGGTGGCCGAGAGATCGTTCAAAAGCGAGCGAACGCGCCATTCGTCCAGGTAGCGAAGGCGCCGGGCGACGTGTTGATCGGCTGCTCCTCCGAGCCCTTCGTGGAATTCGGCGGTGGCAGTGAGGACTTCGCGCAGGGCGGCGAGGATGCCGTCGTGGGCGGCGGTCAGCTCGGTCAGCGCCTCGGCCGCCTCTTCGGTGGTGGTGGCTTCGCGGATGCGCTCGGCGAGATGGGTGACGGACGAGCCCAGCGGCAGGTAACGGGCCGGACGGGCAGCGGTGTCGAAGTCTGCGTCGCAGTCGACGTGGTATCCGGCCGCCCGCAGGCGAGTGACGGCGTCGGTGGCGAGACGGTCCTCGTCGTCCTGGGTGAGGCCGGCGGGGGCGCGGTGGTAGACCTCGTGGAGGCGGACGACGTCGATGAAACCTGCCCGCTGCAGGACGCTGTGCGCTTCGGAGTCCCCGCCGCGAGCGAGGAGTTCGTCGGAGTGCGGGTCACGGCGGATGTCCAGGAAGCGGTCGGTACGGGGCAACGAGACGTTTCTCCTACAGTGATCGGCGGGCAGTGTGCCGGGGCGCGGGCGGTGCGGCGGTGACCCGGGGTTGGACCAGGCAAGCGGCGGTGCTGTCCAGGTCCTGCTGGATGGCATGCAGGCGGCGGGCGATCAGCTCCAGCCCGTGCGCCGTGCCGGCGGCGCCGGGCTGGCGGGCGATCCGGTACGCGGTGTGCTCGACGAGTCCGCGGACCGTGGCCAGCGGGCCAACCTGCTCGTCGGAGAGCTGCGCAAGGACGCTCGCGAGCTGGTCCGACGCCGTGGGCGCCGTGCGGATGACGGGCCGCGTCGTGGGTCCGGTACGGGCGGGGATCAGGCGGAGGTCCTGCTCGATGCGGCGCGCCTCGTCCGTAAGGCGCCGCATGATGTCGGCGGGCGGGGCGTGCCATGCGCCGTCGAGGCGGATCAGGTTGGCGATCAGGTCCAGGCGTCCGGGCTGCGCCTGAACGGCGATCCACCGGCAGCCGTGCCCCGTGCCGGGATTCTCGATGCCGGCGGCCCGCGCGAGCCGGTGAGCGGTTTCAGCCCACTCGGAGGCGGTCAGCTCCCGGTCGTCCGGGTGAAGCCGGACGTCGAGGTGGAGAATCGCCCGCCGGTCACCATCCGGGCTCGCGGCGAACGGATGCTCCAGGTACGGGTCTTCGAGGTGCTCGGCCCACTGGACGGACGTCCAGGTCTTCTGCTCGCCGTCCAGGGCGAAGTGATCCAGGCCGGGCCAGTGGGCGACGACCGTGTACTGCGTCAGGCCATCGTTCGGTGAGAGGGGCCGTCCCAGTGCCCCGGCGAGCGGGTCGTGCGGCGTGTGGGTCCGCTCAAGCATGCGGGGGATCACCGGCCGCCCCGGATGTCGGCGATGTGCACGAGCTGGTTGAGGGCGGTGATGGTGTACCAGCCGCAGTCGATAACCGCGTTGTCGTGCCCGGCGTGCCGCGGCAGGAGGGCGTCCTCCATGGCCCGCAGGTAGATCAGGCAGTCGGGGCAGCGGCGCGAGAGGTGCACGAGGTAGCGGGGGTGGGCGGTGACGTAGGTCTGGGCGCCGCCGGTCGCATCACGCAGCCGCCATCCGTCCTCGTCGGTCGGGGTGTGCCAGGACGGGGCGACGACGCGCATCGTGTCTCCCCACAGTTCACCGCCGGCCACCCCCTTCAGGACGACGACGGTGTCGCCGGCCTGGAAGTGGGTGTGGGTGATGTTCCGGTCGGGGGTGAGCGGGTCGGGTGTCGGAGCGAACGCCGACGTGGGCGGGGGCTGGGACATGGAGTTCCTTCCACGCAATTGGTGGCGGGGTGGGAGGAACAATGGTCCGCAGGAACGCCGGTTTGGCTAACCGGCGTTTCCCGGCTATGTTCCCCCGCCGTCAGTGGAACGGGTTTTGCGTCCCGCGGTCGTTCTCGCCTGCGGCGTCGAGAAGTTCAAGCACGTCGGTGCCCTCCGCGTCCCGCTGATCTATCCACCAGCCGGCGCGGGTGATGGAGCGGGCCTTCTCCTCCAGCTCCGCCCAGTCCGCCTCGTCCCAACTCCCCTCCACAACCAGGGCGGTGTGCGCGGCCGTCATCAGCTGGTGGCGGGATCGCCCGCCCCAGTCCAGGGCCTTCTCCGGGCCCTCCAACTGCGGCATGTCGAACCGCTTGGCCCACGCGACGGCGGCCTCCTGCTCCTCGGCGCGCTTCGCCGCGAGCCACTCCTTCTTGGACTCGGTGTCGCCGTCGCGCGCCGCCTTCCAGCAGTCGCTGCAGTCCTTCGACGCGAGCCAGCGGGCGAATCCGGCCCGCTTGTCGGCAGGACGGCTGGACAGGTCATGATCGACTTGGTGGGAGCAGGCGTGCTCCACGGTCCACTGCGTAGGTACCCCCGGGGAATTCCGTTTGATGGGCGTTACGTTCGAGGTCGGGCTGCTGGTCTGGGGCTTCAAATCGAGTGCCTTTCGTTGGCGGTTGGGGTGGTTGCCTGCGTCGTTGCGGAGAGTCGTGCATCAGATGCACGATTCATGCGGCGGACGTAGGCGGTCTGGAGTGCTTGGCGGTGGTCTCGGGGACGCTTCCGCCTTCTGCGTCGTCTCAGCGTGTCCTGCGGATGGCGTCTGTGGCCGCCGTGGCGATGGCGACGGGAGCGCTGGAGGGCTGGGGCAGGTGCAGCAAGGTGGTCCCCGGCAAGTGGTGGGACTTTGCGGTGAGGGTGAGCTGGAGTACGGCGCAGCCGGCGGTCGTGAGCTGCTTGACGCGGGTGACGGCTTGGGCGGTTTCGTCGGGGGTGTAGACGGCGTCGGTGACGATCACGAGGAGGCGGCCGGTGCCGGGGCGGCTGAGTTCGAGGCCGTGGTCGAGCGCGTCCAGGGCGTTGGCGAGGTTGTGACTACTGCCGTTGGCGCCGAACGTTGTCACGCGCTCCGGTGTCCGGTGGGTGGGTCGGTTCAGTGCGGTCAGGTGCGTGTCGTAGGCGATGGTGGCGGTTAGGGAGTCGGGGTCGGTCAGGGCTGCTGCGCGTGCCACGATCCAGGCAGCGGACGCGACGGGTGCGCAGGCGGCGCGCATGGAGCGGGAGACGTCGACGGCGATACCCACGCGCAGTGGTGGGGTGGGGGAGTTCCGGCGGCGGGTGTGGGTGAACGGTTCCGCGGTGGGGACCGATCCGGCCGCGCGCTGGGCGTCGCGGGCGAGGGCCGCGCGCATGTTGAGGCGGCCGGGCGGGGTGGGGCTGGTGGTCCGCTCCTCGGTCCGCTCGCGGTAGGCGGCGGCACGCAGGGCGCGGCTCAGGCGCGCGGCGGCACTCTGCTCGGCGGCGGTGGGCCGGCGGGTGCCGGTGACAGGGTTGCTGTAGGGCGCGGGTGTGCCGTCGGGGGTGACGGTGGCGCCGCCGGAGTTGAAGACGGATTTCGCGGTGGCGGCGGCCTGGCGTCGCCGACTGGCCTGCTGGGCGCGGTCGTTGGCCTGTGCCCTTGACCGGGTGGCTATGGCGTTGGTCGCTGCGGCCTGTGCCGCGAGGTCGGCGGCGTCGGTGGCTGCCGTGCTGTCCATGACGACCCGCACGGCGCCGGACAGCAGATCGGTGAGGTTCTCCGGCACGGGCAGGGCGGGGGCCGCGGTGTCCAGAGCGTCGCACCATTTCTGAGCGTGCGCGAGCATGGTCGTGGCGTCGTGGTCGGCGCACTGGTGGGCTGCGGTCCAGATGCGGGTGAGTGTGGCCAGCAGGTTTGCGCCCAGCACCTTTTCGCACAGATCGGCGACGGCCCGGGTCTCGCCGGCGTCCAGGATGCCGACGTCACGGCGGCCGAGGACCAGGGCCGCCGCGGCGGCGGCGTGCTCGATGCCCTGGAGGGTGGGGTGGGCGATGTCGGGCATGATCAGGGTTCGGGTACTGGTGCGCAAGTATGTGCGGTCCGTGGGCCGCGTGATCAGGTGTGCGCCTTCGACACGGCTCTCCTCCAGCAGGAGCGCGGCCTCGACGACACGGGGGTTCGCTCCGGCAGGCGCCGTCCAGATGGAGTGGGCCGCGTGCGCGGCCTCGTGGACGAACACTCCCCAGGCGGCGGGATACCGCTCCTCGTCGCCCACGATCCGCGGATGGATCTCGTGGGGCTTAAGCGGGGCGAACAGGCCGGCGTCGACCTCGACCTCGCCCAGAGTGGGGAAGAACGCGGCCGGTGCGCCGCTGCGCGTGCCGGGGCGGCAGGTGACGAGGAGGTCCTGGCGGCCGGAGAGGGCGACCAGCCGATCGCCGAGTTCGGCTCCCACGCGCAGCCACGCGGCCGGGGAGGAACGGGGTTGTGCGGGCGGGGCGCCGTCGTCGTCCCATCGCGCGAGGTCGGCGTCGTCGTCCGGCGTGGTGGCGTGGGACTGGACGTGGTGGTGGGCGCTCATCGCGAGCGGCCCCGGTGCGCGGAGCCGGTGCTGCCCGGGGGCTGCCGGACGGCCGAGGCGGAAAGCTGCTTGCCGAGGGTGAGGGGGCGGACCTCCTTGACGCCGGCAGCCTTGATGACGGCGGCGGCGACGGCGTCGCGATCCTCCAGAGGGGCGATGCCGACCAGGTTCGCGAGCGCGGCTTTGGTGCCGAGGACGGCCTCGGTCTTCTGGTAGCTGAGCAGTTCTCGCAGTTGGGGGGCCCAGCCCAGCTCGCCGAGTTCGACTTGGTGGGAGAGGTGTCGGGCGACCCGGACCACCCGGGCATCGATCCTCAGCGCCAGGGCGAGGTCATAGTCCGTGCCGATCTGGATTTGCACGCTGAACCGACTCGACAGCGCCTCTGTCAAAACCGCCCCGTGGACGCCGGGATTGTGGCCCGCCACCACGTAGAAGCCCGGCTCGGCCTTGATGGTCTCGCCCTTGTGGGCCTTGACCTGGATCTGCCTGCGCCCGTCCATCGCGGGATAGAGCGCCGCGAGGACCTTCGGTGAGATCAAGGTGGCGTCGTCGATCAGCAGGGCGCGGCCCTCGGTCATCGCGGTGACCAGTGGACCGTACTGGAAGACGTAGGCTCCCGCGTCGTCCTGTGTGTACTCGCCGATCAAGTCGCCGACCGTGGTGTCGCCGTCACCGGCGACGGTGAGCAGGTCCGGGAACGCCGCCTCGACCAGACTCGTCTTGCCGGTGCCCGGAGGGCCGTAGAGCAGCACCGGCACGTCGGCGTCGCGCAAGCGATTCAACGCCTCGACGTCGGGCAGATCGGCCAGCTCCCGGGGGTGGTAGACCTGGCCCCCCGCGCGGCGGATCGGGCCGGTCTGCCTGCGCGTGGCTGCTGCGGGAATGGTCGTGCGGGCCGTGGCCGCCTGGGCGCGGGGAGAGTGGGTGCCCGGTGGGCTGATCACAGCACTCTGCGCGGCTGCGGCGGTTTTCGCGTTCGCGCGGAACTCCGGTTGTCCGGTTCCGCCTTGGTCGGCCTCGCCGCGTCGCACCAGGGTGAAGGCGGCATTGCGGACGGCACCATGGGAGTGGCCCAGCTGCCTGGCCATGTCCCCGATGGTGAGCGTGTCCGCCGGCCGGTCGGTCAGCAGTCGGGCCACCTTGGCCCGTAGTTCGCCGCCCTTGGTGCGTGCTGGACCGGTAGGCGTTCCGGGTGTGGTCAAAACGAGGTCCTTCAACAGGTGCGGGTGCGGGCGAGACTGGCGATGCGCTGGAGAGGCTGGCCGCTCTCGGAGTGGATCACGGACTGTGCCGACATCGGCGAGCGGGCCAACCGGGGCGTACCGTCGGCGCTCACCGGCCGATTGAGGGCTTGGTCCAGGTGCACGGGATGGTCGGCGACGAGCAGCTCGCTGGCTGCCGAGCAGGCCCGTGCGTCCGCTCCGTACCGCATTCCGTCGCTCGGCAGGCGCAGCCTGGCGTCTCTTCGAAGCCGGCCTGGAGCAGGATCCGCCGGGCGGCGGCGTTGTAGCCGGTGGTGGTGATCTCGCCGGTGATGGTGTGCCGGATCGTCATGAACGGCTCTGCTGGTGCTTCGGGCAAGGCGGATCTCCTATCGGTGGTGGCGGGAAAGCGGTGGGGTGTTGGGCGAAGGCGAGGCGGGCCCGGAGCTTCCAGCACATCAACGGTGCGTGGCTGGACCACGAACGATGGGCAATGACTGCCGACATGCTCCAGGGCGGGCCTCACCGCCCCGCAGCTACCTGACTCGCCTTTCCGCACGTTCTGATAGCCGGGTGTACCAACAACAGCCATGAATGGTTCTCCTCAAAAGAGTTGGAAGGTGGTGGGGTTGGGCCCTGGTCAGGGCGTCGTGTGCCGGCCTCGAAGTCGGCCGCGCGGCGGCTGTCCGGTGGGGCCCAGGCGTCGGCGCGCGGCGAGCAGGATGGTCAGAGCGAAGGCCGCGCCGACGGCGGGGAGTGCGGCGCTGGCGAGCGGATGCTCGGCGAGGCGTCCGGCCAGGGCGGTGCCGGCGGACTGTCCGACGCCGATCGCAAGGATCAGCCACGCGTACGCCTCGCTGGTCCGGCCCGCCGGAGCAAGAGCGTCCGTGGTCACGTAGGCGCAGGCGACCACGACGGTCAGGAACGCACCGGGCACGGCGACCGCGACGGTGGCCGCCAAGGGGCCCGGCAGCGCCACGAGCGGGAGCCACCCGGCGAGGAACACGGAACCAGCGGCGATCAGCCGGTTGGCGGTGGTGCCGGTCCAGGTGCGGCGTCCGTAGACGAGGCCGCCCAACAAGCTGCCGGTGGAGAACGCGGCAGGGATGACGCCCGAGAGCATGTCCTGCTCATGGTGCTCGGCCATGGCGATCGACCACACATTCATCGCGCCGATCGCGAACCCGATGCCGGTGAGAGAGACGAACAGCAGCACCAGGCCGGGGCTGGTCAACCGGCGAACTGAGGGACTTTGCAAGCTGGTTGATGATGCCCGTCGCCAGCGCCGCGATGGCGCAGCGAGGGCGACCACGGTGGTACCGACCAGGCCGAGGGCGGCGGTGACGGTGAGCGCGACGGCGGGGCTGTACGCGGAGGTGAGCGCGGCCACGAGCAGGGGGCCGACGATGTACAGCAGGCCCTGCGTGCCGGTGTCGAGGGCGAGCGCGGCGTGCCGCAGCCGGGGGTCGGGCAGCACGCTCGGCCACAGCGCCCGCAGCCCGGCCTCGAGGGGAGGCATGGTCAGACCGCCGCCGATGACGAGGGCCGTGGCGAGAGTGGGTCCGCCGTACGGTCCGGACGCGGGCAGGGCCACCAGGAGGGCCGAGTTGAGCAGGGCGGCCGGAAGGTGCACCGCGCTCTGGCCGTGGCGGTCCATGAGGCGTCCTGTGACCGGCTGGGCCAGCGCGGAGGACAGCCCGTACAGGGCACTGAGCAACCCGCCGAAGGCGATACCGCTGCCGCTCGCGGTGGCCCACAGGAGGATGGCGACCGGCGCCATGGCGTTGGGGAGGCGGCCGGTGAGGGTGCCGCCGAGGAGACGGGCGACGTACGGGCTGCCCAGCACCGCGCGGTAGGTGATGCGCGGTGCCGGGGGTGCGGTCAGGGACAACGGGTGCTTTCTCGGTGCTTAGCGGTGGCGGGCGGGCGTGCCGGCGAGGTGCGGCGGCGCGGGGGGTGTGGTGTCCACCGCAGGGCGGGGCCGGGTGCGCAGCACGGGGGTGCGGTGCGGTGGCAGGACGGCGACGGTCGCGCCGAGGTCCTCGGCCGCGTCCTCGACTTCGCGGGTGAGGAACTCGATCTGCCGGCCCAGCGCTGAGAGGCGGGCGGCGATCTGGCGGCCCTGCACGGTCTCCAGCGCGCCGGCGAACTGGCCACTGGTTTCGAGGAGTTCCTGGAGACGGACCATCGGGCCCGCGTCGTAGCCCCGCTGGGTGGCACTGAGCAGTGCGTTGGACGCATCGCCGGCGTGCTGTGCCTCGACGGCGTCGCGGATGAGTTCCTGCAGGGACACCTCCGGGACCGGGGCTGGGCGGTTGAACCGGGAGACGTCCGGGCGCAGCACGCCGGGCGGGACCGGGACGGGCAGGACCTTCCCTGCCTCGTATTCGTGGGCGTAGTGCCCGATCACCTGCCAGCCCGGTGTGCCCGGGTCGCCTCGCAGCGCGACCAGCGTCGCGTCGTCGTCCTCGATGAGGTGGGCGAGGGTGATCGGCTGCCCGTCGGCGGCGTACCACGACTCGGTCAGCTCCAGCTGACCGCGCCGCTGCGCGGCCTGGGCCTTCTCGGTCCACATCTGCTGTTCTTCGCCGGTCAGCGGGGCCTTGTGGTGCTGGCCATCGCGCTGGTCGGCGAGGTTGCCGGCGATGACGCTGTGGTCCGCCCACGCGGTGAGGTGTGGCCACAGGGCCGAGTGCTGCGCACGGTCGGCAGGGGAGCCGGGGGCGGCCGGTCGGTCGAGGGCCCGGCGGATCTCGGTGGCGGAGGCGGCCAGGCCGTCCAGCACGGCCCGCCACCCGGCCAGGTGCCGGGCGGGCGGCAGCTCGTCGAGCACGCGGTGGGCGGTATCGAGCAATGCTTCGGCGTGTGGGGCGAGGTGGGTGGTGTACGCCTTGACCGCCGTCTTGTCGCGGTGGGCTCGCGCGGCTGCCGCGGCGCCTGCGTGGACGGTGCGGCCGTAGCGGTCGCGTGTCAGGTCGAGCGCGGTTTCGCTCTCGCGGTCGATGACCGCCATCCGCAGCCGGAAGTCGCGTGCAGCGTTGGAAAGTTCGGGCGCCGCCGGCAAGGGGCCGTCGGGGACCGGGTTGCTCGTGGGTGTCATCGGGACCGCCCGCCGCCCGCCACCGTCGGGTGGACGGTTGGAGCGTAGGTGGGCTTCGGCGGGATCGGCCGGGCCGATGGTGGGGAGGTGGTGGGCGGTGTGGCGCGCTGCGTCGTCCGGCCGGCGCCGGCCTGAGCGAGGCGGCTGCGGTGCTCCTGGAGTCCGTTGGGCCGGACCGGGCGTGGCGGGATGGCGGAGAGGGACGGGTCGAGGCGGATGTCGGCCTGCACGGTGTAGCCCTGGCGGCGCAAGTCGTGGACGGCTTGACGGGTGCGACGGGGACCGTCGCGCTCGGGCTCGCTGAGCCGGTACAGCCCGGATTCTCCAGGGACGGGCTCGAACTGCTCACGTTCCAGGTACCAGTGGGCGAGGTGTGCGGGCAGGGCGGCCGTGAAGGAGGCGACGATGCAGTGGGTGTCGTGTTCGCCGAAGGCGAAGTGGGTACCGGGTTCCAAGGGGGCGGGGTTCTCCTCACGTGGTCGGGGTGGAACTGTCAGTGGCTGCGGTGCGCGGGACGGGCCGCGGCGAGGGAGCGAGCCGGCGCGGCGACGGAGAGGGTCGGGCGGCGGTGGGGTGCGCTGACGCGGGCCTGACGCAAGAACGTTCCGCCGTCGGTGAGCCACGTCTCGATGGCAGGCCACGCGCGGGCACGGCGCTCCTGCTCCGGCACGGAACCGCCGTGGACGATCTCGTCGACCAGGGCCTCGGTATCGATCACGGCGTCGGCCAGACGGGCGAGGGCTGCGGCGTCGCCGATGAACCGCCGGCTGCTCGTGTGCACGCTGGCGCGGTGCCGCCTCGCGCACGTCACCAGATCGACCACCGTGGTCTGGGTGCCGTCCGCAGACAGGTGTCAGACGCCCTCGTCGTCCCGCTGGAAGCCGCTCTCCGCGAGCGCGGTGTGCGCCCACGGGTACCGCTCGCCCGAAGCGACGGCGACGATTCCGGACTCCTGGCTGTACGACAGGATGATCTGCGCCTCAGCCATGGACCATGTCCTTTGTAGGTCCCGTGACTTCGTGAGCAGCGCGTCCTGGGGAGATGCTGAAAATCCGGGATCGGTGAGCACTGGTCTTGTCCGTCTTGGGTGAGCAATCCCGTTGGCGCGGGGGCTTCGAAGGTCACGGTCGGTAGGGATTCCAGTGCCGCCTGTCATAGTGCAGTCGTCGATGATGAGACTTCTGGAACTTGTTCGAGAACTGAAGAGCAGACACAGGACCGGCTGAGCGGCTGGCGTCGCGAGACAATGTCTGCGTGAGCCGTGACCGTATGGAGCAATGTCTCTAAGTGCACCAGTGGCGCAGGGCGGTGCGGAATGCATTCTCGATACCTCCACTGGATCGGAGATCGACATGGGCAAGTTCGTTGACTGCCCCTTCTGCGGGGAGCGGGGGAAGAAGACAAAGGAGCATGTGTGGGCCCAGTGGCTGCACAAGACCGAGGGAGCAATGACACTCCTCACGGACACCCATGGGGAGCGCATACAACGAAGGCGAACCGTGCTCCGGAAAGACCAGAGCGGTCGTTACCAGGCGGTTTCGGTAACCCCGGTCCCGTATGCGAAGTGGCTACCAAATGTCACGGTGTCGGTATGTGAAGACTGCAACTGCGGCTGGATGAGTCACCTGGAGGACGAGGCAAAGGCCATCCTCGCAAAATTCATCTTTGACGGGGCCACGCTGCAGCTCGCGGAGGGAAATCTCCAAACCCTGGCCACCTGGGCGTCCAAGTCATGGATGGCGTACGCCCTCACGCGTGCAGCGCACCAGAACCCCTTCACGAGGGCCGATTATCGAGCAATGGTCAGCTCTCCCAGGCCATTTCATGATGGCCGAATTTTGCTGATGCATTCCGAGGAACCCATAGCCCATGTAGGCATGGGGATCACGTCGTGGCTGATGTCATCCGGGGATTCGGTGCCTGACATGGAGGTCGCTCCAGACAACACCGGATACGCCTACTTGGCGGTGGCCACGGTCGTGCTGATCATGACTTTTGTGCCGACAGAGGCTGCGGGAGTCGCCGACATATTGGCACCGAATCTGGCATCTTCCCCCCTCGTTCAACATGCTTGGCCTGATCCTCACCCGCACGACTTCCCGCTCGGCGCCCTTCCGGCCGGGACCTTGGCGAACTTCTTGGTTGCGGCCGAACAGACTAGGGAAGCGGTGGGACTCCCAACGGAGGGTCTTACTGACGACGACCTAGCGGGAATCCTCGATCGGTACTGGAACGGCGTGGATCCTGCGCAGCTCCGGCGTCGATTCGATAAGCCGTAGGGGCCAGCGGCCCGCAGGGTGATTACTTAACGTAACCGCTGCTCATGATCACCCGGATTTGCTCGGGCATTGCTCATGATCACGCGGAATTGCTCACGAGACCGCGGATCCTAGATCCTTGCCGTCGCGCAGGACGGCGCGCAGGCTGCGGCCGTATGCCCAGGCATGCTCCCGGGCCGCCGCCTCCAGCTGGCCGTATCCCGCCTGGGCCGTCATCTGCCCGTTCCACTTGCGGTATCTGTACACAGGGACCGGCAGCAGGAATCCGGGGGCGAGAGCTGTTACGCCCAGGGCCGCGCAGTAATCCTCGCCCTGGACGAGGCCCCCCATCGGCGCGGCGCGTACGAGGTCGGTGCGGGCCAGGATCGTGGTCGGCCCGATGGGAATGGTGTCCGCCGGAGACTTCCAGTACGTCCACACATCACCGGCCTCGTGCCGGCCGGGCGGAGTGGGGCACCGCCACAGAGTGCTCGACCCGTCTTGGTACTGGTCCACACTCCATCCCGCACACCAGCCGACCCCGGTCGATTCCAGGGTGTCCAGCCGCACGGACATGGCGTCGTCGGTGAACTCGTCATCGTCGTCGGCCCAGTTGGTGTACCGGGTTCGAACGTGGGCGAGAGCCAGATTCCGGGCGCAAGCGGCCCCGACCGGCCGGGGCAATATCAGCGTGCGGACGCGGGGGTCCTGCGCGAGCGCGGCCGGGAGGTGGTCGGGCGAGGCACCGTCGAGCGCGATGACGGCTTCCCAGGGCACGGACTGCCGGGTGAGGCTGGCGTGCATGGCGGTCAGGTAGTCGAGCCGGTCCTCGCGCAGGCGGCTGGCGATGACGACGGTGATCAGGGGCGTGGTGTGCGGGGGCAGAGAAGGCTCCGGGAAGACGAGGGTGAATCAGCGGCGCGTGGCGGGGCGCGGGGTGCCAGCCGGGGCGGTGAGCGGGAGCGCTCTGGTGCGGCGTGTGGTGCGTCTACGCGCGGTCCGACCAGGGCGACCGGCGAAAGGGCGGCTCGGGTGGTGGGCGCCGAGTAGCGCAGGTTCACACCGATGCCCTTGGCCGTGAGCTGTTGCACCACGCCGTGGACGCGAAGCACGCCGACCGCTGTCCCGTGTCAGGTGTCAGCGCGTGTGCAGCGGCAGTGCCGCCGGGAGGACTCGCGGGGGACGGGACGGCGCACGGGCCGGGGCGGACGGGAGCCGCGGTGCCGGCACGAGCGGGGTCAGCGCCCGCATACGGTCCTCGGCCACGTGGAGCACCTCTTGGAGGTTGCGGATCTCGGCGGCGGCGTCGGCGAGGTCGTAGGACAGGTCGAAGCCGTCGTCCTCCTCGGCTTCCCTGGCCTTCTCTCCGGCTGCTTCGAAGAACTCGCCGAGCTGCGCCAGCAGGCCGTTGTTGGGCTCCAGGATCTGGTGCAGTAGGGCAGCGGCGTCCGCGGGCGACTCAGCTCCGTTGAGCCGGTCAATCAGAGCGCGCAGCGCGTCGCCGTAGACGAAGGCGCGGTCTGCTGTGTCGGGGACGTCCTGGGTCGCGGGCGCGTGGAGCGTCGGCGGAGCAGGGAGCACGTGCGGGTTTCCGGTGGGCGAGCCGGGATGTGGCAGCAGCCCGAGCTGGGCGAGGCGATGGTCGATCGCCTCGATCAGGGGCTGAGAGCTGCCGCCGTGGCGGGCTTCGGGCCGCTGGGGGACACCGGGGTCGTCGGAGGGAGCCGAGTCGTAGACGACCTCGAACAGGGCTGGGTCGTCGGGGTGCTCACGGGTCGCGATCCAGCCCTCCGGGTTTCCCGGCGGTCGGTCGCGGGAGGGCTCCTGAGGCGGGCCGATGATCAGGTAACTGTCGTCGGGGAGCGATACGCGCACGACGTAGGCGCTGAGGCCGAACTCGATGTCGCACTCCAGCCGACGCTCGCGCAGTGGTGTGGTGATGTGCGCGTGGCGGCGCCACAGTTCCTGCCACCACGGGGTGTCCACGTTGCGGTGGTCGGGAAGCGGTGCGAGCGGAGCCGCACCGCGGGCCTGTGGGGTGCTCGTTCCGTCAGCGGGCACGGCTCCTCCTGCGGGAGGTCGGCGCGCGGTGCGGCGGTGGCGTTCGGCGAGCGGGGCTGGCTTCCGGCTTCGGAACTGGACTGAAATCGAGTGCGTACTCGTCGTGGGTGGCGATCAGGTCGTGTTCCATCTGGGCTTCGCGGTCGGCGATCTGTGCCATGAGGTCGTCGTGCTCGGCTTGGCACTGCTGGTACTCGGCCCAGTCGGCGTCGCTGAAATGGGCAGGGCGGTTCAGAGGGGCTCCTTGAAGGGACGGGGGCCGGCCCGGGCCAGCGGTGGCGACCGTCCGGTCGGGGCGGTGGCGGCCGGGCGGCGCGGGAGCTGGGAGGGACCAGTGGGCCGGGTGAATGGTGAACTGGATGCGGGGGTCGGTGTCCACGCTCACGAGGCGACCGGCACCGGCATGGAGAACGCTGATCACCTTGATGCCGTCGTAGCCGGTCTCGGTGGGCAGGCGATGAAGGAGCGCGTCGACAGGAGGGTTCTTTGAGGAGCCGGGGTTACCGGCCGCGGGCGGGGCCGGTGGGCGGGCGACGCGGCGAAGCGGGAGGAAGGCCGGACGTGGCTGGGGACTGGCCCGGCGGCACAGGGGCCGGTGCCGGCGCGGGATCGTACTCGGCGCGCAGGATTGTCAGGTCGGCTTCGTCCGCGATGGCCAGTACCGACAGGCTGCGGCTGGCTGCCTCCATCAGCAACTTGGGCGGTGAACCTTTCTCCGCTCCGCGGTGCTGGTCGCGCCAGCGGGCGGCGGCAACCAGGTACTCGCTCACCGCTCGGAGTACGGGTTCGGCGGCGTCCAGCAGGCGCTGTGTGACGGCGCTGGCCTCGGCAGGAGTCTCGGCGGCGTGGAGTGCGCCGAGGTACGGGGCCAGGTCAGGGCTCGGCAGGGGCTCGTCGGGCAGCGGGTGCGCGGTGACGAATGGCTCGGAGTCTCGCCGCGCCCAGCGCAGCAGGTCGCCTTTGGTGGCGACGCTGTAGCGGGCGGCAGCGATCTGGTCGGCGTCGCGGCCGACGTTGTCGTACAACTCGAAGTCTGGATGCTGCATGGGTGGTTCCTGCTCGGTGTGGTCGGGGTCGGTGATGAGGCTGCCTTCGGCGGCCGTGCCCAACTTGTCGGCCGGGGTCGTCACGGCCTTGGTGGAGGTGGAGGTGGCGTGGCCCTCGGTGGTAGATGGCAGGTGCCGGGTTCAGGGACGGCGGCGTACCGGGCGGGTGCTGGTCTCGGCGGGCCGTTGGTGCTGCTCGACGACGGAGGGCGCCGGGACGGTACGGGTGCCGGGCTGAGCGTCGGCGAGCGGGCTGGTGACGGCGTCGAGGGCCCGCCGGAGGCTGCGCAGCGCGGCATCGTGGCCGAGCATGACGCCCAGTTGGCTCTCGGCAGGAGCGGCGGTGCCGGGGCGCGGGCCCGGCCGGTGGGCGTCGGCGAGGCCGCTCACGGCCGTGCTCAGGTGGGTTGCGGCACGGTTGCTGTGCGCGAGCGCGATGCCCAGCCGGGCGAGATAGTCACGTCCCGCGTCGGTCGTCGCGAGGGAGCCGTCGGCGGACTGGCGCAGATCCGCGACGAGGCCCGAGGACAGGTTGTGCACGGCGACGAGCTGGTCGAGCAGAGTGCCGAGGTCAGCTG
Source organism: Streptomyces sp. NPDC048484 (assembly GCF_040651415.1). Classification (NCBI taxonomy): domain Bacteria; kingdom Bacillati; phylum Actinomycetota; class Actinomycetes; order Kitasatosporales; family Streptomycetaceae; genus Streptomyces; species Streptomyces sp. NPDC048484. Next base: position 41,150 of record NZ_JBEZJY010000039.1, on the reverse strand, counting down.
GCTCCGGACCGGTCTGCTCCGGACCGGTCTGCGCCGGGCGCAAGCGTGCGGCTGTCTCCTTCATGTGGCGCGTCCAGAAGGCCAGGCGAGCGTCGATGAAGGCGTCGTCGGTGAGGCTCATCGGCCCCTGCCCTGCGGCCGGTTGGCCGACGGCGGCAGGAACCGCTCGGGGGTTCGGGCCGGGCGGATCGGGCGGTGGATGCCCACGGTGAAGCCGAGACTCTCCAGACGTCCGACGCTGCGGTGGAACTGGCGCACGCCCTGCTCGACCGAGACGTCCTTCGGCAGATGGCACTCTCCGGTGGCCGGGTCGAGGAGGAAGCCGCCGTGTGTCAGGAGATGGGCGAGGGCACGTCCGTAGGTGCAGGTGATCCGCGGGAGGACGTCGGCGCCGAACCGGACCTCCATATGGAGACGGGCGGGAGTCGCGCGCTGCCACGCCGGCAGACTCCTGTGGCGGTAGTCGACCAGGAAGCGCCGGCGTACGGCGGCTGCGGCGCGGACAGGATCGGCGGGCACGGCGATGCCGCGCGGGGCCCTGAGGCCCGTCACGTGCTGGTGCCCGGTGCCGGCGGGCAGCATCGGCAGCACCAGGTACTGCTCCGGGCGGTGGGGCCGGGGCATGACGTACAGCTGGAGGCCGTGCGGGGAGGTCAGAACAGCTCGTCGGACGTCGCCGGTCTCGAACGCGGCGTACGGCAGGGGGCCGCTGTCCCAGATCCGGTTGCTGGCCGGGTCGTCGGCGATGAGCGTGGTGGTCGGGTCGGGCAGCCACCGGCCGGGCAGGTGCTCGGCGAGCGCGGCGGCGAACTCGGGCAGCGGCAAGGGCAGTTCCTCGGGCGGGTGGATCGTGTGGGTGCCGGGGCTCATGAGGAGGCGGTCATCCCCTGGGCGTCGCTGCGGCGGCAGGTGTAGCCGATCAGGGTCGACTTGGCCGGCGCGGTGGGGACGGTGGCGACATCGGAGCAGGTGAACGTGTAGGTGAACGAGGGGGAGTTGCTCGTCCCGAGCCAGGCGCGGTCCTTCTTCTCCGGCACGATCTCCAGCCCGGGGCCGGAGACGGCGTCGCGCTGGGTGTGCGTGTGCGCGAAGACGACGAGGGCGCTGCCGTCGGTGGTCTTGAGCGCGTAGCTGTCGGGGAACTTCGTGGTGGCGGCGGAGAAGACGGTGGTGCCGCGGGAGCCGAACTTGTTGACGATGCTGTCGTGCGTCGTGATCTGCCGCTTCGACGCCTTCGAGGAGGTGAAGACCTTCCTTCCGCTGGTATCACCGCCGGTGGCGAAGTTGTCGCCGACCGCCGCGCGCAAGGTGTCGACGGGGGCGGCGACGTCCTGGGTGGTGGTGGCGTCGAGGGCGGTGGCGTAGCCCTGGCCGTCGACGGCGATCTGCGGGACCTTCTTGTTGTCGAGGTCGACGGCGGCGACCATCTCCCACCGCTTCGACGTGGCCTGCTGGGCCATGATCAGCACGCGGGCGTAGGGGTCCTTCTTTCCGCTGTAGGTGACGGCGGCGTACCACTTGTCCTGGCCGGCGGTGAAGCGGGGGATGTAGACGCTCGTGCGGGCGAGGTCGTACGACCACGGCTTGTACGTCTCGCGGTCGGCCCTGGGCAGGCCCTCGTCCTGCGTGAAGTCGGAGACCGACATCGCGTACAGCGGGCCGTCCTCGATGGTGTCGAGGAGCGTGCGGTTGGTGTGCGCGTTGGCCGCGTTGTTGATCTTGGAGTAGTGGGCGATCTGGGCGAGGGCCGCCTTCTTCGTCAGCGCCGGTTCGGCGGCCGGCGCGGGGGAGACGGTGTGGCCGGCCCTGGCTGTGGCGTCGGCGTCCTTGTGGGCGGCTGCGGTGCAGGCGGACGCGGTCAGCGTGAGTGCCACGGCGGCGGTGAGCCAGAGGGCGGTGCGCCGGGCAAAGGGATGCGTGGGGATGGGAGTGCTCCGGGGGAGAGGGTCAGCGGGAACGGGATGTTCTGGCGGTGGCCGTCGGCGGGGGCGGCGCGGTGGTGGCCGGGACCGTGCGGGTGTCGGCTGCGGCCCGCAGGTGCTTCGCCGCGTCGGCGAGGTGGGTGCGGCTGTCGCTGAGGTGATCCGCGAGCGCCTGGTGCGCGGTGGTGATCGCTCTCTCGCGGGCGGGACTCGGGGGCCGGTGGGTGAGGTCGGCGAGGCGGCCGAGGTGGCGGACGGCGGCGCCGAGGGCGGCGAGCGCGGCACCGGTGGGCTGTGCGGCGTCGGCGAGCGCGAGGCTCGTACGGCGCATGGTGGCCGTGGTCCGCGTCGGGTAGCGGGCGGCGGCCCGGTGGCGGAACGCGTGCTCCCCGGCCAGGTAGCCCAGCAGCCGGGCCAGGTGGCGGATCTCGTCGTCCAGGATCTCGCTCAGCGCCGGACCCCCGTGAACCTGGTCGGGGAGCGGCAGTTGGTCGGCGACGGAGTTGAGCCGGTCGGCGACGTCGTGCAGCAGCATCCGCTGGTCTGGAACGGACGGCAGCGGCAACTCCTCGTGGCGTCGGATCGGGGCTCTACCGCCGTGCTGCGGGCGAGGGCGTCCCCGCGGCGGCTGCGATCGGGCCGCCTGCCGGGGCGGGAGGCGACGGGGACGGTGTACCGGCCGTGGGCGGGGAGGTACGGATCCGGGAGAGTTCCTCGGAGGTGGTGCGCAGCTGCTGTGCGCCGGTGCGCAGCAGTGTGGCGACCTGGCCGAAGTGGTTGTGGAGAGTGTCACGCTCGGGGGCCGGAGTCGGAATCCGTGGGCCGCTGCCCGGCTGCAGGAGGTGCTGGTGGAGGAATCCGAGCCGCTCGATGACCTGCCCGAGGTGGCCGAGGACGGCGCCCAGGTGCACCGCGCACTGGGTGAGGGCGGCGGTCCCGTGGCGTTCGGCGGGGCCGTGCGCAGGCCGGTCGTACACCTCGTGCCGGCAACTGGTCGCCAGTTCCGCGCTGATGTCCGCCAGGATGCAGCCGGTGTCGCCGACCAGCGTGTGGATGGCCGGGCTGATGTCGTCACCGCGTCGTAGTTGCTCGGCGGTCGGTAGTTCCGCGGTGATCCGGTCGAGGGTGTGGGCCAGCTGGTGGAAGTAGCGGGGGTCGGCAATGTCGGGCATCGGGGAAGTGATGGCCTTTCAACGGGGGTGGACTCGGTGCATTTTGTCTGTATTGCCGTCAGTTCGGTGTGGGTGTGCTGGCGATGGGGTGGCTGCCCAGCAGCGAAGCGTTGGTCTTGAACTGGTTTGCGGTGGCGTAGATCGCGGTGCGAGCGTGATCGATGTCCTGCTGCAAGAACAGGAGCAGGTCTTCCGGGGCTTCGGTCTGCGCATCCGTGGGACGCGCAAAGAATTGATGGTGGGAGCTGATGTGGTCCATGGCCCTGGCCAGGTAGTGGTGGGCGAGCCCCAGGGGCGCTGCACACTGGCGGACGGCCGTCGCGTGCATGTCACGGTCGCCGCCCTTGCCGTTGAAACTGGTGGCCAGGTCATCGGTGATGCAGTGCGATTCCCAGGTGATATGCGCGAGCGCCGCATCGATCGCGTTGCTGATGGCCTCGCCCTGTCCGCCGGTGACGGACTGCGGGAGTTGGTCTGCGGACCTTTCGAGGCTCCGCGCCGATGCTCGGAGGCAGTCGGGGTTGGTTCTACGGATGTCATGGGGGTAGGTGGAGGTGTCGTACATCCCTGTCCTGCGTATCTCCGAGCCGGTCAAGAATGCCGACTTTGTAGAAATTGACATACTTTGTCTCTATGGTCGGGTGTTCCTGTGGGCTCCCGGGGCCTGTTTGGCCTGGCAGGGCAGGCCACGGGGGACTCTTTGGGGTGAGAATTTCGACGTTCCGTCGAGATTCCTGAGGTGCTCATGACCTTGGCCGTGGTGCGCAATGTGTCCTCCCCGCAGGGCGCTCAGACACAGCAGGAGCTTGAGGACTTCGAGCAGGAGGTCGTCGACCAGCACGACCTGGCGAGGGCTTCGGCTGGCCCGGCTGACGGCCGTGCGGGAAACACCCGGTCGGCGATCATCGACGTCGCGTGCTCGCTCCCGGGTCCGATCTGGGGGGCGAGCTGCGAAGACGCAGACCGTTTCTGGCGGGCCTGCGGCATCAGGGACGGAGTGCCGCAGGCGACTGCGCGCCGCCGGGGCACAGGTTCAGAGCGAGCGTGGCGTGGGCGAGTTGCCCACTGCCGGGGTCGGCGGCGGGCCAGGGTGTACAGGGTTGAGTGGGCCCGCACGGGCGACCGCCGATGGCAGGTCGGGCGCGGTCAGGTGGTGGATGCCCGCGGCGACGGCCGCGTCGAGGGTTTCGACGACGGGCAGGTCGGAGGAGCGCAGCCGCTGCGTCGGCTCAAGCCCTCCGGTGTGCAGCACGGCATGGATGCCGGCGGCGTGTGCGGCAACCCCGTCGTCCAGGGTGTCCCCGATGAGCAGGACGGGGCGGGAGGGCGGGACCGCCAGGGCCTGGAGGTGCTCGGTGAGGACGTCCGCTTTAGTGCCGTCGCTGCCGCGCCGTCCGTCGATGCGGGTGAAGAAGCCCGCGATGCCCAACTGGTCCACCTCGGTGCGCAGCAGTTCCTCGGGATACAGCGACAGGACGGACTGGCTGTGCCCGAGGCCATGAGTGTGGGCCAGGAGCTGGTGTGCTCCGGAGCGCAGGCGTGCTGGGCGGTCACGCAGGAAGGCGGCGAAGTCTTTTTGTGCTTGTGCCCATTCTCTCTCGGAGAGCGGCTGGTTGAGCAGACGGTCGTAGAAGCGGCGGATGGGCACGATGTGCTTGGCCTGGTAAGTGTGCAGGTCGATGGGCGGTGTGTTGAGTCCGTAGAGGGTGTGGTTAACGGCGTCGAGGAGATCGGTCCGATCGTCCTTGAGAGTGCCGTTCCAGTCCCACACGATGTGGATGGGCACGTAAATGTTCCTGTCGGTCGTCGCCGTGTGGGGTGAACTCGGCGCTTTTTCAGTGCATGCGGGCGTCGGTGTCGAAGAGCGCCAGTTCGTGGCTGTGCAGGAGGTGCTGCACGATGAAAGATCGTCCGGCGACTTTCCAGAGGCCACGCCCTCGGTTGAGGTGGGCGATGGCGTCCATTTCGACGGAGGTCAGGCCGAGCAGGGAGGCTGCGGTGTGGAGTTGGTCGGTCTCCTGGCGGTAGATGATGCGGGTGCTGCAGTCGGCGAGGAGTCCCTCGGCCAGGGCGCGCCCTTGTGATCCGGCGTCGCCTGCGGTGAGCAGGTCGGACAGCCGGTGGATGACCATGAGGTTGGCGATGCCGAGGCCGCGGCTGAGCTTCCACTGGGCCTGCATGCGCTGCAGCAGTCCGACGTGGCGCATCAGCCGCCATGCCTCGTCGTAGACGATCCAGCGCCGGCCGCCGTTGGGATCGGAGAGGGCGGACTCCATCCAGGCGGAGGCGCAGGTCATGGCCAGGACGAGGGCGGTGTCGTCGCCGGACCCGCCGAGCCGGGACAGGTCGATGGTGAGCATCGGCGCGTCGGGGTCGAAGGTGACGGTGGAGGGGGCGTCGAACATGCCGGCGAGGTCCCCGTGGACGAGGCGGCGCATGGCGTGGGCCAGGTCGCGGGCGGCGTCGCCGAGTTGGCCCGACATCATCCCGGCGGCTTCGCTGAGGACGGCGGTGTTGTTGAGGGCGGCGGCGACGTCGCCGAGGAGCGGGGTGCGGTGCGTGTCGGCGGCGCGGGTGACGACGGCGTCCAGGGCGACGTCCAGGGCGGTGTGTTCCATGGGCATCAGGTCCCGGCCCAGGACGGTCCGGGCGAGGGAGCCGAGCAGGAGCAGGCGCCGTTTGCGGATCTCGCCGGCCCAGTCCGCCTCTGTCACGCTCTGTGGGCGCGGGGCCGCGTCCAGGGGGTTGAGGCGTCCGGGCAGTCCGGGGCCGAGAGCGACGGACCGGCCGCCGATGGCTTCCGCCACCGGTGTCCATTCGCCCTTCGGGTCGCACGGTACGTAGACGCGGTATCCGAAGGCGATCGAGCGCAGCGCGAAGCTCTTGGCGAGCGCGCTCTTGCCCTGGCCGATCACTCCGGCGAGCAGGAGGTTCGGGTTGGTGAATCCCTCGATCTTGCCGTACAGCGCGAACGGGTCGAACACGAAGGACGCTTCGGCGTGGACGTCGCGGCCGATGTAGATGCCTTCGGCGCCGAGTCCGCCTTCGGCCAGGAAGGGGTACGCGCCGGCGGCGACGGCGGTCGTCATGCGGTGGGCGGGCAGCTTCAGCCGGTTCTTACGCGCGGAGGCGGGCCCGGGACGTCCGCCGGGCGGGTAGAGCGCGGCGGGCATCTGGTGCTCGGCGGACGTGGTCTCGCTCTGGTGGGCGCTGGTTTCCGCGCGGGCTTTGGCGGTGGCCTCGGCGAGTTGCTGGCGGGCGGCCTTGCGGCTGGCGCGGTCGGTGCCGTGGGGGGTGAACAGCGGGCTGGCGGAGGCGAGGCGGGTACGGCGGGCGGGCCGGTGGCTCATCGGGGGCCCTCGATTCTGCGGGTGGTGCTCATCGCCCGCAGGCCGTGGTGTGCGGGCGAAGGTCGGCGGGGGTGGTCTTGCGGCGAATGCTGTGCCCGGCGGCGAGGTGGCGCTGGCAGATCGTCAGCACGGGCGGTCCCTCGGGCAGCTGCTCCGGATGGCAGGTACTCGCCTCCGCGTCTGCCACGGTGTTGCCGGGCAGCAGGTGGAAGGCGGCGTGGACCTCGCTGGTGGCCTGCCAGAGGTGGGTGTGCGCGGTGGCGAGGTGACGGCCGGCGGCGGGATGGGGTGGCCGGGTGCTGTCGGCAAGCCGGTCCAGAAGCTGGAGCAGGGCGGCGAGGTGGGCGTGCAGCACGTCGAGGTGCAGGCGGTCGCCGGGCCGGGGTGGGTTCGCGGCTGATGGCGTCAGGGCCCGGGTGTGGTGGCGGACTCCGGCGCTCGCGGCGCGGAGGTAGGGGTGCGCGTCGTCCGGAGGTGTGCGAGAGGTCAAAGGTAGTGGTCCTTCCTGCCGAGGGGCCAGGGCGGCGGCGGGTGATCGAAGAGCAGCGGACCGGGGTGCTGGCCGGTGGGGATGAGCCCGGCTCACAGGGCGGTCCGGGCGAGCGGGAGCGCGGTGAGGGCGAAGGCGTCCGGCTGCTGATAGTTGAGCCGCCTCAGGTCGACGCCGGAGGTGACGGCGTGGGTCTCGATCTGTGCGCAGGCGGCGTCCAGAAGGGCGTCGGTCGCGGCGGTGACGGTGACCAGGCCGGTCAGGGCCACGTCGGCGTGCCCGGCGATGAGCTGGCGTTCGCGTGTTTTGACGTCGGCGTACTCGACGGAGTCCTCTTCGGAGTCGACCTGTCCGCGGCGGGCGCGTTCGTTGGCGTCGGCGATGATCGCCGCCTTCTTCCGCTGGACGTCCCGCAGCGCGGATTCGAGCCCCTGCGGCACGTAGATGAGGGAGAGGCTGCGCCGCACGCCGGCCGTGAACATGATCCCGTGCAGGAACCCGGCCCCCATCTCGGTCCTGGGCCAGTTCTCCACCCAGTACGTCGCGTGGCGTGCGCTGTCGGTGGTGAGGCGGTCGTACTCCTCGAACTGGACGACGGGCCCGGCGGCGGCGGGGTCGGCCTCAGCACGGCCGGTCTCGGACCACTGCTGGAGTGCGGCGAGCGCCCCCGGGTCGTAGGCGGTGCGGATGACGGCGGCGATCTCCCGCGCGCTCAGCCATCCGGTGACCTGGAGTCCGGCGTTGCGGGCGGCCTGCGCGATCGAGGCGGTGGTCTGCTCCAGGACGATGAATGCCCCGGGCAGCCCGCCGCCGGCCTGGCCGATCAGGCGCCGGGCGGCCTTGAGGTCGAGGGAGATGGCGAGGTAGGTCTCGTGCGGGGCGGCGGCGGGACCGGCCGAGGCGACCAGTTCGGAGTAGATCTGCCCGGCGACCGGGGCCTGGGGCTGCCCGTGCCGGGTCCAGTGGCGGGTGAGGGTGTCGCCGCTGTCGGGAACCGTGCGCTCCAGCACCTGCACGGTGGCGGTGTGCCCGGTGCGGGCGATGCCCGCCAGCGCGCGCCCCCAACTGGACACGTGGTGGTTCTGGGTCGCGGGGTCCAGGAGAACGAAGGCGCGGCTGCTGACGCGGGCGATGGCGGTCAGGGTCTGCTGGTGCGGGTCGTGCACGGCCGCAGCCTGGTTGGCGGAGTCGCCGGGGGTGACCACCTTGAGGGAGGCCGCGGTGCCGGGCAGGTGCAGGACGCCGTCCTGCCGGGGCCGGGTGACGGGCCGGGCGAGCCAGAGCGTCTGACCGGTGCGGCGGCGGTGCGCGTAGCGGGCGACGACCGGCGCCCAGTCGATCAGCGAGCGGCCGTGCCGGCGGATCGCGACGAGCGCACCGGATGCCGCCCACAACGGGGCCAGGACGATCGCGCCGAGCAGCCCGGTGGAGACCACCGTCATCAGCAGCAGCGCCAACGTGCAGGAGACGAGGACGAGTTGGGGCAGGGAGAGGCCGAGGAGGATGCCGCGACGGGACCGGTGCGGGAACTTCACCGTGACCGGGGCGACGGAGAGATCAGTCAAGGGGCGGGTCCTGAAGACGCGGGTGGAACCCGGGGGCGGGAGGCGGCGTGCACGTCCCGCCCCGGGAGTCGGACAGAGGATCAGAGGCCGGCCGGAGGCGGCGGCGGTGAGGCCGGCCCGCTGGACGGGGCGTTCTGTGCGCCGGAGGACGGGGGTGCGCCCTGCGGCGGCGGGGTGGTGGCCGGCGGAGCGGACTGCCATCCGCCGCCCTGGCCGGACGCGGCGCTCGCCCCGGAGCCGCCCGGCCCCGGACTGCCGCCCACCTGGCCGCTGGTGTCGCCGGACACGCTCGTCGGCGCGGGCTGGACCGCCTTCTCCAGAGCGGACGTGACGCCATCGCCACCGGGCGAGACGCCCGTCCCGTCGCCCTGTGAACTTTCCTTGCCCTCGCCGCCTGGGCCGGTCGGGTTGGTGGCGACATCGCCGGGGAAGCCCTCCCCGGCGTCGGGGCCCTGCGGTGCGGCGCCTGCTCCGGCTGTCGCGCCACCGGTTCCGGCGGTGGCCGCCGCCGAGGCGGCCTTGCGGCCGGCCTTCTCGGCGTGGGCCCTGGCGATCTGCGCTCCGGCGCCGCCGGCCCGGTGGATGGACTCGCCGTCGGTGCCATCGGCCGCCCAGTGCACGAATTTGAAGACGGCGTACGGGCAGAGCAGGACGAGCACCATGATCACGATGCCGGACATGACATCGGCCAGAGCGGCGATGCCGTCCTTGGCCTCGGTCTTGCCCATGGCGGCGACACCGAGCACGAAGATCACGGTCATCAGGAGCTTGGAGACGACCAGGGTGGCGGTGGCTTCGATCCAGCCCTTGCGCCAGCGCCGGGCGACCTCCCAGCCGCCGCCGGCGGCGGCGAAGATCGCCAGCGTGACCATGACGAGAATGCCCACTTTCCTGACCATCATGACGCACCAGTAGAGGAAGGCGCCGATGGCGGCCCCGAGGCCGGTGACGACCGGAACGAGCCAGCCCAGACCGGCCAGGGCGCCGATCTGGTCGACCTTGACGATCCGGCGCACGGCGGACTCGATGTCCAGGTGCGCGGTCTTGAACAGGCCGTCGCTGACGGCATCGACCACTTCGACGGCGACCGTGGTGAAGGCGATGGCGCAGAAGGCGAACAGGACGCCGCCCATGGTGCCGGTGAACGCCTGTGCCAGGGCTTGTCCGTCGCGCCGGACGGCGGCTCGCACCAGCTGCGCGCAGAACGTGGCGACGAGCAGGACCAGGCCCAGCGGCAGCAGCATCTCGTAGTTGTCGACGAACCACGTCGCGTTGAGGTCCACCTTCGTGGTGGTGTCGACTGCCTCGGCGGCCAGATCGGCTGCGGCGGCGGCCAGTTCACCGGCGGACTTCGCCATCCAGTCACCGATGGCCTTGCCGGGGTCCGAGGCGAAGTCCACCGCGTCACCGACGGTGCACAGCTGGTCTGCCAGGGGGAAATCACAGAAACCCACGAGGAGTTACTCCTCCTTATCTTGTCTCAGGCGCGGGTCACTGCGTGACGCTCGGTGCGATGGCGGCCAGGGTGCAGTCGTGGTTCGGGCGGCACTGTACGGCGAGGGTCACGGCCCGTTCCTCGGCTCCGCCGCCGCCCTTCTTCCAGGCGATCTGCTGCCGCCCGTTGACGGTGACGACGTAGATGTACGCCTCGGTGATCGCGGACGGGTCGTCGGCCAGCGCCGCCTTGAACGCGGAGGGGAAGTGGCCCTCGGTGACGTCGGCGGTGGCGTGCTGGTCCTGGTCGGCCATCCGCGACCACAGCACCGGATCGGGCACCTGACCGGAGACGGACGGCCAGTCGGCGTACTGGGTTTCCGGGGTCATCCAGGCGCGCATGCCGGCGAGCTGCTGGCCGCGGCTGGTGCCGCGGGTGTCGTAGGACCACAGCATCCGGGCCGCCGCCGTGGCGTAGGCGACCGGCTCGGCGATCTGCGGCGGCTTGGCCACGGATCCGGATCCGGCGGACGGCTTCGGGGCGGCCTCGGAGGAGGACGGGCTGCCAGCCGGGGCAGGCGCGGCGGCGTCCGGGGCCTGGTGGCCGTTGCCGCCGCCGGTCAGCAGGGCGACGAGGGCGGCGATGGCGAGCAGGACGGCGACGACGCAGGCGACGATCGCGATGCGCCGGTTGGCTGTCCAGCCCGCGCCGTACGAGGACAGCGAAAAGGAGGGAAGTCGTTTCCGCATCAGCGGACCTGCGATCCCAGGCCGGAGAAGAAGGCCACGATTCCGTTCGCGGCACCCAGACCGAGGGCGGCACCGGCGGCCACGACCGCGCCCTTCTTGCCGTTGGCCTCGGCCTGGTGGCCACCGGTGTGGTGACCCCAGGCCCATACGCCGAGCGAGATGGCGAGGGCGCCGACGACGGCGACGATGCCGAACAGATTGATCGAGTTGACGACGTTCTTCAGGACGGACAGGCCCGGCAGGCCACCGCCCTTGGGGGAGATGCCTGGGTCGTAGGCGAGGTAGACGACGGCTCGGTCTGCGAGAGATATGGGCATGAGTGTGGCGGGACTCCTTGCATGCGCTGGCCGGGCAGGCACCGAAAGAAGAGAAGGGGGAGGCCGCGGCCTCGGGTGCGGGCGCCCAGCCGGGTAGGGACGGATCGGGCGGGGACAGCGAAGACGCGTTTCGGTTTACGGCCAGGGAGGGCGGCCGGGGCGTCTTACTTCGGGATCGACGGCTTCGGCGCGGGGTTCGACTGGTACGGGTTGGCGCAGTCGTAGATCATGTAGCCGCGGACTTTGTTGCCGTCGGACTTCCGGGTCACCGTGCCGCGGGTGTACCAGGTCTTCTCGGCGCGCTTGTACGCGAACTGGTCGTAGGCGATCTTGTCGTGCCGGTAGGCGATGCCCACGACGGTGGCCTTCTTCGAAGGATCCGTGCGTACCTTGACCGCCTTGCACGAGATCGTCGTGTGGCCGGTGTCGCCCGCCTGGGATGTGGAGGCGCCGGCGAGGCTTCCGGCCGCAACTGCAAGGCCCAGCGAGCCGACCGCGAGGGCGCGCCGGACGCGGTGGTGGACTGTCATGTGGATGCTCCGTGGTGTTGAGAGAGGGGGAGTTGGCCGTCGGCGAGGTTCTGGTGAAGGCGGCTCGCAGGGGCTGCGGCCTGACCCAGGTCAGATGACGCGGCGGGCGGCGAGGATCGTCCAGTCCTTGATCGGGGTGATCCGGACGGGCTTGGTGGTGCGCGGCGCCTCGATGACGAGGCCCTCGCCCAGGTACATGCCGACGTGTTCGGGCCGGGCGGCACTGCCGCGGCTGAAGATCAGGTCGCCGGGATTGAGGTTCGTCGCCGAGACCGCCATGCCCTCGTCCACCTGCGTGTAGGTGGTGCGGGTGAGCGTGACGCCGGCGTGGGCGTATGCCTGCTGCATCAGGCTGGAGCAGTCGCAGCGGCCCATCGGGTCAGGACCATGCGAGTTCGTGCAGGACCCGCCCCACTGGTAGAGCGTGCCGAGCTGGTGCATCGCCCACTCGATGGCCTTTCGCGCCTTCGGATCGGCGTCCTTGGGGATCGCGTAGCCCTTCGGGACACTTCCCTCGGGGATGCGGCCGAAGCCGGAACCGTCCTGGCCCGGAGCGCAGCCGGCCGTACCGGTCGACGGTTGCTTGCCCTGGCCCGCGTCCACGCCGTCCGCGTCGTCGCCGGGGAAGGTCTTGGCGATGGCGTCCTGCAGTGCGGTGGCCAGGTTCTCCCACTGTGCGTATGCGTCCGGCAGGCCGGACTTCTGCACGGCTTGGGCGGCCTGGGTGACGGTCATCTGCTGCCAGCCGCTCACCTTGAGCAAGTGCTTATAGAACTGCTCGGAGGCGTAGACGGGGTCGCGGATCTGCTGGGCGCTGCCCCAGCCCTGGGAGGGGCGCTGCTGGAACAGGCCGAGCGAGTCGCGGTCGCCGTAGCCGAGGTTGCGCAGCCGGCTCTCCTGCATCGCCGTGGCGAGCGCGACGATCTGTCCCTTTGTGGGGACGTCGAGCGAGAGGCCGGTGGCCACGATTGTCTGGGCGTTGGGGACCTGCTCGGCGGGCAGGTCCAGGCCCTCGACGTGGACGCTCTTGCCGGACGCCCCGTCGAGAATCTTGGTGACCTGCTCGGTGACCTTGTCCGTGTCGATGTCGGTCAGGCAGCTGCTGAAGGAGCCATTGCTCTGCACGGCGTCGGCGGAGGAGGCCAGCATCATGGCCGTGCCGGCGAGTAGGAGTGGGGAGAGGAAGACGACGCCGATACCGGCGGCGAGCGCCCTCAAGCGGAGCGGACCGCTCGCCGGTCAGCGTTTTCGGGCAGGGGCGGGTAGCGAGACGTCATGAGCGTGTCCTTCGGAGTGCGGTGTCCGGCGTGCCGCGTGCGCGAGGCGTGGTGGAAGGGCGCGGCGGCCGGGGTGGGCGATCGTGGCGGGCCGGCACGGGCGAGTTGCCGCTCGCTTTGCGTGGCCGGGCCGTCAGCTAGGTGTGCCGGGGCAAGGGGGTACCTCCGTGAGGTGTGGCGGGGAGTAGCCAGCGGCGGTGTGCGCCGGGCGGTTCAAAAACAGTAGGCGCGAATCGGCGGTTGACCAAAAAGTCGGCGTGAGGTGCCGGAATCCGGCACCCCGGATGAGTATTTCTTGGTCGTCGGCGCTTTCGCCTCTACAGTTTTTGGACTCCCCCTCGCCCTCCTCGGTCTGCGGCCCCGGGCTTCTGCATGCCCGCTTACGGCCCGCGAGGACTCCTGCGCGAGAGGGGCTAGTTCCTTCCACGATTCCGCACCCGAATAGGGGTTCCTCTTTGCCTTTTTCCCTGCACCAGGGCGACGCCCTCAGCGTTCTCGCCGGCCTGCCGGACAACTGTGTCGACTCCGTCATCACCGATCCGCCGTACAACTCGGGCGGTAGGACCGCGAAGGAGCGCACCACCCGCTCCGCGAAGCAGAAGTACACCTCCGCTGAGGCCCAGCACGCCCTGCCCGACTTCACCGGCGAGAACATGGATCAGCGCTCGTACACGCTCTGGCTGACCCAGATCATGACCGAGGCGCACCGTATGACGAAGACGGGCGGCACCGCGTTGCTGTTCACCGACTGGCGCCAGCTGCCGGCTACGACGGATGCCTTCCAGGCCGCCGGGTGGCTGTGGCTGGGCCTCCTGACCTGGCACAAGCCGCAGGGCAGGCCGCAGAAGGGCAAGTTTCGCCAGGACTGCGAGTACATCGTCTGGGGCGCCAAGGGCAAGATCGACGCCGCCGCGAACCCGGTCTACCTCCCAGGCCTCTACAGCGCCTCGCAGCCGTCGGGGTCCAAGCGCCGGCACATCACCCAAAAGCCTGTCTCCGTGATGCGCGAGCTGGTCAAGATCAGCCCCGCGGGCGGCACGGTGCTCGACTTCTGTGCCGGCTCCGGCTCCACGGGGGTGGCCGCCCTGCTGGAAGGCCGGGACTTCATCGGCGTGGAGAAGACCGAGCACTACGCGTCGATCGCGGCCGACCGGCTCACCGAAACGATCCGCGAGACCCTCACGCAGGACGACGTGACCCTCACCGCCTGAGCCACGAGCGACCTTCCCGTCAAGGCGACCGGCTCCCTGGTCGGCAATCCGACGAAGCGGATCTGTAACTCGCCGGCCGCTCCGCGCGTCGCCGCTTCCGTCTTTCTCTCTTTCCGTGTCTCGTAGGAGGCCGAACTTTTCATGTCCGAATCCATAAAGCCCTCTGATGATGGGGAGTTGGAGCCGGTTCGCATTCCGGATCCGCAGCTGGAGGGAATCGAGGCGAGCGTCCGGCGGCTCATGGAGCAGTCGGCGCAACAGGCGCAGCAGCTCGACCACCTTGGGTCCGCTCCGGAGCCGGGCGGATCGCCGTTCGCCGCCTTCGGCATGCCAGGGCTCGGCGGGCCGCCTGCCGCCGCTCCGCCGGAGCCCCGCCCGATCCTGGAACTCGACGGGGAGCAACGGGAAGACGAACTCGACGCCTTGTCGGACTGGGTCGACGACTTCTTCCTCCCGGTGTACGGGGCGGAGGTCACCACCGCGGCGCCCTGGTGTCTGCAGTGGCGGGAGCACGACGATGTCGTGGCCTGGCTCCACGCCCTGTGGCTCGCCTACCAGCAGCACAAGGACTCCGAAGCCGGACTGAGCGGCCTGTTCGTGTGGCACCGGGACTTCCTCACCCACGGCGTGGCGGCGATCCGCGCGCCGGGTGGCCCGCTGTCGGCCTGCATGACCTCTCCCGACCGGCCCGCGCACCGTCTCCTGCCCGGCCCGCCGCCGTCCGTGCGCACGGAGACGGCGGTCACGGCGGAGGCCGCCGGTCCTGCCGAGCCGGACGAGCCGACGTCATGAACGCGGGAGTGGGACAGCCCGCCTTCGCACTGAGCTTCGATCCCCGTGCTCTGACCGATCTCCTCCAGGCCCCCAGCGATATCCGCGACCTCACTCTCACCTACCTGCAGGAGGTCGTGAACGCGCAGCGCTTCGGGCTGCGCCTCGACGGTGACCTGGAGGGCTACCGCAAGCTGTTCGTGGACTCGCGTAAGGACTGGCGCATCGTCTACGGCGTCCGCCCGGCGCCCGCGGAGTCCGCGCACCACAAGGAGATTCACGTCGTCGCGATCCGGCCGCGTGCGGGCAACGACGTCTACGACGAGGTCGGCCGCCGGCTGGGGATGACCCGCCGGCCGTTGAGCGCCCGCACGCACGCGGCCCGCTCCCGCTCTCCGCAGCTGACGACCCGCACTCCCGTGCCCCGGCCCGGTCCGCCGCCCAGCGCACTGCCGGGGCTGCCCCGCCCCGCACAGGACCCCGCGCACCACCCCATCCGCTGAACGCACGGAGCGTCGCCCATGCCCCCTGAACCCGCGCCGACACCAGGTCGGCGTGCGGTCTCCCCGCTCGACCACCGCCTCGAAGCCGTCACCGGCCACGGCATCGACACCCTGTGGGCCCACCGCGACCGCGGCGTCCTCGATGAGCCACACGCCCACCTGGTCGACCGGCACCGCGAGTTGACCAAAGCCCAGACCGGCGTCACCTTCTACCTCCGCCTCCTCAACCGCCTGTCCAGCGGTGAGTTCGACGTCGACGGCGCCCTGCTCACGCGCATCGACCGCACCGTGGACCAGCTGGAGGATGCCACTGACGCGCGGGACGCTGCTGCCGAGAAGGTGATCGCCGCCCTGGAACCCGTCGAGGCCGCCACGGCAGCCTCGGTACCCGGCTCGAAGCCGCTCTCGACGGACGATCAGGCGGCGCTGCTCGCCATCGCCGGCGGCGCCAAGCTCTACGAACACCTGCTGACCGCCCGGATGTCCGTCACCACTGCCTCCGGCACCCGCATCCCGCACGCCAAGCTGCGGCGGCTGGAGGACGCCGGCCTGGCCGTGAGGGATACCGGCCACCCCGTGCACGCCGGCCAGCCAGTCGCCCTCACCGACGCCGGGCGCGCCGCCCTGTCCGCCGCCCGACGGGCGCCCACGGCCCAGGCGCCCAAGCTCCCGGCACGACCCGGCGCATCGCCGTCCACCTCGCCACAGCGGCGCTGAACTCCACCGAAAGGCCCTTGTTGTCCCCCACCGAACCGGCCCCGGCTCGGAAGCCCCTACCGCAAGTCAACTTCGACCTCGACGACTTCGGCGCCGACGAGGAGAGGTACCTCGACTTCTACCGCAAGGTCGGTGTCCACGAGGACATGCTCGTTCCCCTCGCCGAACACCATGACGGTGCGCACAGCTACTACGTCCTCTTCGATCGCACCGCCACCTGGGGGCGCCCTGGCATGCCCCAGGTGCTCGCCGTACATCTCCAACGGGAATACGGAAAGCAGGCGTTCAGCTTCGATCAGGCCCCGCTGCCGCTGCCCGCGATGGCGCAGTCCTGGCTCGTCCACCGCGGCTGCCCGCCCGATGCCATCGTCCTCGACCCCGAGTTGGGGCCACCGCCTGCGGACGAGGCGACGCGTGCGCTGGAGAAGCGTCTCGCGGACGACGGCGACCACTACGCCATGGGCTACTCCTACACCGCGGATGACCCGGACGACATGGTCACCGTCGTGGCCCTGCGCGCCCTGAACGAGCCAGGCCCCAGCCCTTTCCGCGTCGTGGTCGAGGAAGTCGACACCGACGCATGGACGCACACCCTGCGCGAGGGCGGCTTCGACACGAAGGAGGCTGCCCTGCAGTGGTGCGACGACCGGCTTTCCGGCAAGGCCGGTCCTCTCCGGCCGGTCCGCCCGGAAGCCGCAGCCGTCCGTCCGGCCGGTGTGGCGAAGGCCCCGGCTCCGCGCCCGCCAGGCCGCTCGCGCTGAGCGCCAGGGCCGGCGCGGGCGGCGGAACATAGCCGACGATCGCCGGTTAGCCAAACCGGCGATTCTCCGGACTCTTATACAGCCGCCGGGACAACATCCGCGGCGCCCTTCCAAACGACCCCTATGCCTTCACGGAGGTTTCTTCCGCATGCGCTCCACCAGGATTGCCGTATCCGCGGCGGTGCTCGGCGCACTCGCGCTGCCGGCGCTGTCCGCCACCAGCGCCGGCGCGGCCAGCGTACCCACCGCAGCAACCGCCGTCCCCGCGGTTGGCTGCCACGACCTGCCGCCGCTGCCGTACGCGGTGCACGCCAAGGCCGTGACCATCCGGTCCAAGGCCAGCTCGAAGTCCACCGCGCTCGGCGTGCTCTACAAGAGCCACCAGTTCAGCGTGGCCAAGAAGAGCGGCAACTGGCTCCACATCACGGACAAGACGACCGGCGTCAAGGGCTGGGTCTCCGGCACATACGTCTACCGCGACGTCCGAATGTGCCTGGACTGACCGGAATGCAGCAGGTGCCCGTAAGCGGCTGAGCCGCCGGGTACAGCAGCCCCCTCACATTCCCCTAGGAAACGGCCTTTCCAGAACAGGAGTCTTCTTTTGTCCGACGGTATATCCGCTGAGTCTGAGGATGTCGTGGGCGTGCTCACCGAACGGATCGAAGCACGTTTCGACATGGGCATGGACCAGTTGAAGGCCGCGGTCGCCGCCGCGCCGACCGCCAATCCTGACGCCACCGACGTCGTCAAGTGGCACGGCCTTCTCGTCCAGGCCCAGTCCGTGCTCGACCGCGCGGAGGACGACCTCCTGGCCGCGCTGGACACCCAGCCCAGCGAGGTCGACGACCCGACGATAGGCCTTGCCCACCGCGTGAACGCCGCCGTCACCGCACGCGATGGCCGGGCCCTGGTCGTGCGGTGGCTCCTTGACCCGGACGCTCCCGGGAAGAAGGACCTCGCCGCCGAACGGCTCGCCCGCCTTCGCCCCAGGACCGGGCCGGCGGTGCAGACCAGCGCTCCCCAACGCCCCCCGGGTACACCCGCACCGACGTCCGCGTGGCGGGCGGGAGGGCCCGCCCGATGAGCCGGTCCAGGGCCAGCACCATGGACGCCGATCTGCTGAAGGTCTTCGGGTCCCCGGTCCCTGAGCTGTACGAGGCGGCTGTCGGACCTGATGCCTCTCCCGCGCTCGCCCGCGCCCTGGAACTGCGCTCCTTCCTGGCGCTGACCGAGGAGCAGGTCGCCCATGTCCGCGACCGGGTGCACGCGGACATGGACCCGGAGCGCGACATGGGCGAGCTGTCGGCGGACAAGCTCCGCGTCGACGCGCAGTGGCTGGAGGCGGCGCTCGACGCCCGCGACGGCTACCGGACCGCGCTCGGCGAGCTGCTGCGCACCATGCCTTCGCCCGACCAACAGGCCCGGCCCGTGCGCACGACGCAGCTCAGTGCCACCGCCGTCATGTCCCCGTCGGCCGCCCCGGCACCTACGCGTGCCGGGGCGGCCCGGGCCCGCCGACCGTGAAGGTGCCCGCTTGTCCCACCTCACGTCCACCGAGATAGCCGGACGGATCGAGGACCTGTACGGCGCGCCGCTCGCCGACCTCGAAGCCCACGCCCAGGACCAGCCGCCCGGCCTGCTCTCCGCTCTGCTCGGCATGCACGACGACCTTGCCCTCGCCGAGCGCAGCATCGACGTCCACCGCGAGCACCTCGCCCGGCTCATCCACCCTGAGCGGCAGATCGGCCGGCACGAGGTCTCTCACCTCCTCGACGGTTCCCGCCGGCTCGCCGAAGCAGTCGCGATCCGCGATGTCCAGGCCAAGTCGGTCGCCGCCGTTCTGCAGAGCCTCGCCCGCGTCCCGGCCCCCACGCCGTCCCCGCCGACTGCCTCGCCGCCGCTGCCGGCTCCGTCCCTGCCGGCCCAGAACACGGCGCACAGCCGCTGACCCGCAGGCGATTTCCCTTTACTCACCCAGGAGTTCCTCCCTTGGCCCTCACTGCTCTGCCTCCCGACACCGACGCCGACATCGCCCGGGTCACCGAGGCCCTCGCCATGATCACCCCGCGCTGGAACGTGAGGATCCTGCTGGCACTCTCCGGCCCGCCGCTGCGCTACACCGAACTGGCGGCCAAGGTGTCCTGGCTGCAGAGCGGCCAGCTCCACCCCAAGCTCAAGACGCTGTGCGACGCCGGTCTCGTCGAGCGCACCGGACACACCTCCCGGCACGTCACCTACAGCCACACCGAGCGTGGCGCGGCCCTGCTGCCGGTCCTGCCGGTGATCGTCACCTGGGCCGAGGACCACCTGGAGACGGCGGACCGCCCGCTGCCCGCGATCGAGCAGATCGAGGACAGCCTCACCCTGCTCACCCGGCGGCACGCCGCCGCCATCCTGTGGGTGCTGAAGTCCCGCGAGGAGGTCAGCGGGCGGGCCCTGGCCCGGATCGTGATGCCCAGCAGCGACTGGACCAACATCTACCCGCCGTTGCGGCAGCTCGTCACCGACGGCCTGGTCGACACCGAGGGCACCGGCCGGCCCTACCGGCTGTCCGCCGCGGGCGAAGGGCTGGGCCCCGTTCTCGGCGCTATGTCCGCTTGGTCCGCCGGACAGCCCCTCACCCAGGCGGCCCACCACCCGGTCTGGGGGCACCCGCAGGCCAAACCCGCTCCGAGGCCGTGGGTCAGCAGCCAGTCCCGGCCGGCCCCTACGGCGCTCCCACAGGCAGGGACAGGTGAGTCCTCTCCGGCGTGGCACCACCGCGCTCTCTTCTCCCATGCCACGACCGCCCGCCCGAAGGCCGCCATCCCGGCGGGAGGTCCGCGCCGATGACCCTCCTCTTCACTCCTGCCGAAGTACGCACCGCGGTCGACCTGCTGGCCTCGCGCTCCTTGATCCGCCTGGTCACCGAGATCGACGACAACGGGGCGATACCACCGCGACGGCTGGCCGCTACCCTCCCCGACCTCTCCTCGGATCAACTACGTCGCGCTACCGAAGCGGCCCGCGCCCACGCTCTCGTCCGGACCGCGCCCGGCGCCGGCCTGGAACTCACCGACACCGGCTCGGAGTTGGCGGACCTCTACGACGCGGCGGCGCGCTGGGCCCGGCACCACGCCTCCCCGGCACCGGTCTGCGCGTTCAGCAGCCGCATCCGCCACGTCCTCGACCTCCTGGCACCCTCGCTCGCCACCGAGCGCGCCGACGGCCGCTCGCTGCCGTCCGCCGCGCGCCTGCCCAGCGCCGAGGCCGAGGCGGACCTGGCCCGCCCCCGCGCTCTGCTGCTCCAGTGGCTGGCCGGCAACCCCCAGGTCGCACCGGTGTCCGAGCCCGAGCCGGCCGCGTGAACGGTGCCGTCACGCCCCGGCATACACGCCACACCGACGGGCTGATGCGCAGCATCTACCTGCCGCGCACAGCGGACGCTCTCGCGTTCGCGATGTCCACCTACGGCATCCCGCTGCTGGTCCTGGCCACCACGAACTCCGCCGCGCTGACGGGCGCCGCGTTCGCCCTGGAGTGGATCCCGCGCCTGGCGGCGTTCGGGTGGGCCGGAGCGATCGTCGACCGGCGCGGGGCGGCCGTCGTCTTCCACCTCGCCTCCCTGGCACGCGCGCTGGCCCTCGCCGCCGGCGCTCTCCTGCTCCACCTCCACCCGACCGGCACCGTGGCGAGCGCGACCGTCATGGTGCTCGCGGCGACCACCGGTGTGCTCACCGAGTTCAGCTACATCGCGACCGAGACCGCGGGCGCCGCCGCCAGCCGACGAGCGGGAAGGCGTGCCCACCGCGTCCAGGCCGTCCTGCTCGGCATCGACCAGACCGCGACCCTGACCGGCCCGGCCCTCGCCGGACTGCTCCTGCTCGCCGGGCCACTGCCGATGCTCGCGGTGACCACCGTGCTCTCGCTGCTCGCCGCGCTGCTCGCCCTGCGCACACCCTCGCCCGCCGCCCCGGCCCGGGCACCCAAGAACCACAAGACCTCCGGACCGCTCACCGGATGGCGCACCATCCGCGCCCTTCCCGCGCTCGGCTGGCTCGTGACCGGGCTGACCCTGTCCAACCTGGCCACCGGGCTTCTCCAGGCGGCCGGCCCGGTGATCGTCGTCCAGCACTTCGGGCAGTCCACCACGGCCGTCGGCCTGGTCTGGTCCGCCGCCGCCGCAGCGACCCTCCTCAGCGTCACCATCTGCCGGTTCGCGCTCGACCGCCTGGGCCTGTGGCCGGTCGGCGCCGCCTGCGCGGCCCTCGCCTCGCTCGCCTGTCTCGCCGCCGCCCAGGCCCCCGACTACCTGTCCTACCTGATCCTGATCGCGGTCCTCATGGCAGCCGACGGCGGCCTGGCGGTCGTCCTGCGCACCCTGCGCTCCCGCCTGATCCCGCCGGAAAAGTTCGGCAGCACCCTGTCGGCGACCATCCTCATCCTCCTGCTGCCCTTCCCCGTCGCCGGCGTACTCACCGCACTCACCCCGCCCGACGCACTGGGCCACGTCATCACCGCCTGCGCCACCCTGCAGGCCCTCGGCCTGCTCTGCGCCTTCACCCGCCTGCGCACCGACCCCGCCCTGCGCACCTGACTTGGTCGCGTCCCCAGCCTGTGGAGAACCCCATGCCCACCGCCGTCCCCGGGACGAACCGCGCGAGCGGTCGCACCATCACCGAACAGTTCCACGCCTTCGACGCGCACCACCCGCACGTCTACCGCGCCCTGGAACACATGGCCGCCCGCCGCCTGACCGAAGGCACCCCACGGGTCAGCCTCAAAAACCTCTTCGAAGACCTGCGCCGCCAACTCCCCAACGGCGTCGCCGGACTGGACAACAACTTCACCGCCCTCTACGCCCGCCGCCTACTCGACGACCACCCCCACTGGGCCGACGCGTTCGAGCTGCGCCGCCGCCGTGCCGCCTGAGACACCCCTCCCTGCCCTCGTCCTGCCGTCCACCGATACGGAGAACCCCTCCTTGTCCGCTCGCCCCCTCGTGCTCGTCGTTTCCCCCGGCGATGAGACCTTTCGCGGCTACTGCCTGGAGCAGGTGGCCGCCGCGTACGACGTCGTCCTGCTCACCGGCGCTGAGCCGTTGTGGGAGAAGCCGTTCATCGTCGACCACGCCGTCGTCGACCTGACCGACCCCACGGCGCTACTCGCCGGCGGCCGGGCCCTGGCCGAGCGCCACGACCTCGCCGGCGCCCTCACCTGGGACGAGTTCAACCTCGTCCCCACCGCCCGCCTCGCCCGCGCGCTCGGTCTGTCCGCGCCGTCCGTCGAGGTGATGCGGGGCTGCCGCAACAAGGCCACCGCCCGCGCCCTGTTCGCCCGCCACGGGGTGCCGTCGGCCGCCTCGATGAAGGCGCGGACCCTGCCGGAGGCCGGCCTTGCGACGATGACGCTGGGCTACCCGGCCGTCATCAAGCCCGCAGCGTTCGCCGGCGCCATCGGCGTGATCCGCGTCGACCGGCCCGAAGAACTGCCCGCCGCGTTCGCGTTCGCCTCGGCCGGTGCGAGCCGCAGCCATGAGGACACGGGCGTCCTGGTCGAGGAGTACCTCGACGGACCGGAAATCTCCGTCGAGTGCGTCACCCACCGCGGCGTGACCACCGCGGTCGCCGTGACCCGCAAGCGACTGGGCCCCACACCGTACTTCGACCAGACCGGACACACCGTCGACGCCACCGACCCGCTCCTTGCCCAGGTCGCACCGGCTGCCGCTGCCGCGGTCAAGGCCCTGGGGATCACCGACGGCGTGCAGCACGTCGAACTGCGCCTCGTGGACGGCCGGCCCCGGCTGATCGAGGTCAACGCCCGCATCGGAGGCGACATGATCGGCCACCTCGTCCGCCTCGCCACCGGCATCGACTTGCCCAAGGCAGCCGCCGACCTCGCCTGCGGGCGGGCACCGGACCTCACCCCGACCCGCAGCGAGGCCGCGGGCATCCGCATGCTCTACCCGGACGCCTCCGGCACCCTCACCGCACGGCACATCACCCAGCCCTTCGCCGCCCACACCCCGTGGCTGCGGCAGGTCCAGTGGATCCGCGAGATCGGCGAGAGGCTCCTTCTGCCGCCCGAGGGCGACCTGTTCACCGCCCGGGCCGGGTTCTTCATCGTCACCGGCCGCACCACCGCCGAGGTCACCGAGCGCCTCGACACCGCCGCCGACGAGATCACCGTCGCCACGGGGGCGGACCGATGAACGCCCGGCCCGATCCGCGCCTCGACGTCGACGGCGACGTCTACGTCTTTCCGCGCCATCTCGCTTCCACCACCGGAACCGGTGACCCCGCCCTCGCCCCGCTGCTCGACCTCGGCTGGGAACTGCAGCATGACGACCTCGGTAACGCCTACGTCAGCGCCCCAGACCGGCGCGTCCGCCTGGGCTACCTGCCCGAGGGCGAGGACGACGGGCTCTGGCGCATCAACGCCTACAAGGACTCCTTCGGCCCGCCGACGTGGGGCGTCTGCTTCAACGACCGCGTCCCCACCGAATTCGTCCAGGCATTCACCACCGTCCTCGCCACGGCGTACGAGCAGGGGCCGGACGCCTACCTCGCCCGGCCGGCCGCCGGAATCGACGAACACGATCCCTTCCTCGCCGTCGTCCCCCTCCTGCAGCAGGGCTGGGAGATCGACCGCCCGCGCTGGGGCGTCTTCGCCGTCCAGGCCCCGGACAGGCGCGCCGGCATGGAGTTCACCACCGGCCACCTCGATCCGGAAGCCGAGCTGACCACCCGCGAGGCCCGCTGGCAGCTGTGGGCGGGCAAGTCCATCGACCGGCCCGTCTGGTACGCCACCGCCAGCACCGACACCCCCGTCGCCCTGCTCACCGCCGTCACCCAGTGCGTCGCCGACCCAGCCCCGTTGCCCCGATGGCGCGAGGAGACCTTCAGCTACCTCAAGGACATGGCCCAACTCACTCCGATCCTTCCGCCCGGCCCGCCGGCCCCCACGCCGCTCGACGTGCAGCGGGCCGTCACATCCCGCCGTCCGGCCGCGCTGCCCGCGTCCAGCGTCCCGCGCTGGAGCACCACCAGCCGACCGGCGCTGCCCGGCCCACGCCGCTGACGGCGGCCCAACCCCCGACTGGAGAGCCCTTCTTGTCCCTGCAGAGCCCTGAGTTCTTCGCCGAGCTGTGCCTCCCCTTCCACGACCACACCGTCGTGGGCAACACCTACTTCGCCACCCCTGTCCCGGGTGCACCGTTGCGGCTGCGGATCGACTTCACCGGCACCATCCACGCGGACACCTACGGCGGGCTGCGCCTGGCGGTCGTCCACCCGGACCGCGGCGCGATCGACGCGGTGGCGCTCGGCTTCGTGGACCACGGAACGTTCCACCGCCGCGACGAGGCCACCAACACCCGGCCGAACACCAAGCAGTACGGCACCTTCGGCACCTATCACCGCCCTGGACGGCCTCCGTGGGAGGGAGCCGTCGCCACCGGGCTGCGCGACGCCATCGAGCAGTACACCGCCCTCTGGTTCCCCGGCGCCTGGACCGCGTCCGCGCCCGGCCGCACGGCCAGCCGCACCGCGCTCAGCGCGGCCGTCCCGCCGATCACCCGCAACGGCGCCCGCACCCGCTGAATCCCCGTCCCGCCCCCGCCGGCCGTCTCCCGACCGGTTGCCCGGCCGGTCGCCCAGCCCACTCCCAGCACCAGCTCACCCCGCACCCGCTGACCACCACCTCGCCACGGAGTTGTGGATGTCTCCACCTCGCTGGTTCCCCTCCCACCGACGACCACCGCCGCCTACCGCCGCGGTCCACGTCCCGCCCCCGCCGGGCCCGAACGGCTTCTGGCTCACCGACCCGGACTTCCGCGACCGGCTGCACAGCGCCACGCTGACGCTCCTCGACATCGTCGAGGACTGCCTGAACGACGATGTCCCGCTTACCGAACTCCTCGACGGCGCCCGCGACCACGCCGAGCACATGCTCGGCATCCCCAGCTCCTACGGCATCCTGGTCGAAGCCGAGGCCGCAGCGCAGATCGTCCAGGCCGCCGGCCTCGACGCCGGATCCCCCTTCGGACTTGTCATCGCCCAGGGACTGACCGGCATCGAGCAGCTGCCCGTCGAGCAGCAACAGCAACTCGTCCGTGCCGCCGCCCGCCGCTCCGCCATCACCGCGCCCTCCCGCCCGGCGAGCGGGCCGGCCGCCCCGCCCCCGAGACCGACGCCGGGCCGATCCCGCTGAGCTCGCCACCGCCACCTGTTCCCACCCGTATCCCTGGGAGAGTCCCTTCTTGCGGCACCCGTTCCGCTCGCACCCTCCCGGCCGCTGTAGCCGTCGCCGCTGCGGTCACCGGCAGCCTGTCCTGGGCACCGACCGCATCGGCCCAGAGCACCGAGCCCACACCGTCCTCGTCCTCGACTCCGCGCAACGCGGCCGAGGCGGAGACCGGCGGCGTTGCCATCTTGAAGAAGGACCCCGGAGGCGACGTGCTCGACGGCGCTTCCTTCACCCTGTTCGACTCCGCGGGCAAGGAAGCCGCCAACGGCAAGACCGATGCCCAGGGACAGCTCGCTTTCAAGGACCTCACGCCGGGGGCTACCGCCTCAAGGACGTCACCAGCGGCAGCCCGCTGCATGACGTCGCCGCCGACCAGGACGTCATCGTCACACCCGGCGCCGACACCCCTGTGACGATCATCGATGCCTTCAAGCCCGCGACGGTTCTGCTGAAGGCCAAGGACAACAAGAGCGGCAAGCTGCTGCCCGGAGCCACCGTCAATATCGGCACCGGCGACACAACGGTCGTCACCCTCACCACAGGCTCCACCGACACCGCCTCCGCCCAGCTGCCCGTCAACAGCCGCACTGGCACACCCTTCTGGGCCAAGCAGACCAGGGCGCCCGCCGGCTACGCCCCCTCCGCACTCGCGACGAGCTTCACCGCGAAGCCTGGCAGCCCGGTCACCGTGACCCTCACCCATACCAGGACCACCACACCGACGCCCAGCTCCACCGAAAAGCCGTCCGGCCAGTCGGCCACCGGCGAGCCCGCACCTGACCAGCCGGCCCAGGACATGGGCGGTGGCACCTCCTCCGCGCCGCCCGGCTCCGCAGTCGTCAACCCGACGAGGTCGAGCAGTTCGACCCCCATCGTTAAGGGCACACTCGCTCGCACCGGTGCCGACGCCGCCCTCTGGCTACTCGGCGGCGCCGGCTTTCTCCTCGCCCTCGGCACAGGCACTGCTTTCGCAGCACGCCGCCAGACCGACGACCCCAACGGCCCGTTTCAGGACTGACACATCCCGACCTGCAGCCACCATGCCCTCGGAATCACACGGTTCCGAGGGCACTGGTGCACCTGGCCGGTGGGCTTATTCGGCTGGTGTCGCTGTCCTGGACAGAAGACAGTTGCTGATCGCCGCTCGGCAAACGGCAGTTGCGTTATGGAGGAGTTGCTCCTCGTGCCACCGCTGAGGCCCCAGGCCCCAGGCCCCGGCGCTGGCGGTGGCCTTATGGCGCTGTCCCGATCATGGCGAGGACTTCCGCTGTGGGCCGCACGTCGCCGAAGGAGCGGTAGATCGTGGCGAGCGTGGCGTTGTGGTCCTGGTCGCGGCCGGTCGCATTGGCGTCGGCCACCATGACCACCCGGTATCCGAGCGTGAACGCGTCGCGGGCCGATGACTCGCAGCACACCTGGGTGACCGTGCCCGTGACCAGGACGGTGTCGATGCCGTGCTCTGCGAGGAGCGCAGGCAGCTGGCATCGGCCCGGAAAGAAGGCGCTCGGCGCGCTCTTCTCCACGAAGATGTCGCCGGCGAGGCCGGGCCACAGCCGACCGGGGAGCGGCCCGGTGCCGCCGGAGTTGCGGAACATCTCGGCTGCCTCGGGACCGTGGAATTCGTCTCCGACCGCAGTGCGCTCGGTGCGCGCGGGCAGCACCCAGGCGACGGCTCCGCCGGCCGACCGGAGCCGGTCGGCGAGGTGCCGGATGTTCGGCACGATGCCGCGAGCGTACGGGTTGGCTTCGACGAAGAACGGCACCATGTCGATGACCACGAGCGCGGTGCGGTCGGGCGTGATGCCCGGGTACGCGAAGCGGCGCCCGCGCCGTTCCTCCTGGCGGCGGTACTCCCTCTCCTCGATGCGCCACGCGTGGAGGCGCGTCTCGGTGTCCTGCACAGCGGTGTCCCTGTCAGTCGTCGTGGCTGTTCCGCCTGGTCCGTTTCCGTCGGATCCGACATCCATCTGACATCAGCCGTGATGTTCCGGTATGAAATTTGAGATCCCACACGATGATGTAGGGGCTCAGGATTCGTGTCGCGGTGCTGTGACCTGCGGCTTCTCGCGGTGCCTCAGGCCGTGGCCAGCCGTCCAGTCTCACGATCATGGCCGAACCCCGGGCTGTCTCCGAGGGAGCAGACCGGAGCAGGCCGCTGACCTGCGGTGTCTCACGAGTGGCCATCGGCCCTGAGATTCGGCCACGGGTCTTGATATGTAGGCTCGCTAACGGAGTGTCCCGTTCGGCCCTTGTGGCCTGCGCAATCCCGACCGTCTCATTTTGGGGACACGGTACTTCCGCCTCACGGTCTTGTCCCCTTACGGGCCGCTACTGCGTCCGTCGCGTCATCCGCACCCACGTGGTCCTGTTTCCGGTCCCGGTTCTGAGCCGTGCTGGGTCGTAGTCAGGCCCGGTGTCCGACGGCGCCCGACTCGACTCAGCGGTGTATGGGCCACCATCGTGGCCCATGCCCGCGGGTCTTCACCCACCGCAGTCGTAAGGAGTTCCGCCGTCCGGCGCACTCGGCGGCGGAGGCGCTTCGGGCAGCGGTGGCGGTGGGCCGCTCTGCCTCCGTACCGTGTCGGTCATGACCGGGTGAGCGAGATCGCCCGGTCACTTAACCGCCTGCAATGGCAGCCCACTGCAGCCCGGCAGCGGCGGCCGGTGGGCCGCCGCTGCTCGGGCGCAAGGGGGCAGTGTCGCTTCAGCACGGGCGAGTCGGGCTGCGACACCGCGCACGCGCACGCAGCCGACCGGCATGCCCTTTTGTGCTTCGAGGATCTCCGGGGCGTGCCCTTTTGAGGTCGTGTACGCGACACGGCGCGGGTGGGCTGCGCCTTGTGTGAGCTCGGGGCGGCGGGGGCGCGGTGGCCGGGTCTGCTGCACCGCTTGGTGTTCACAAGGGCGCGGGCTTTCAACGCGTTCACGCTTTCCCTCGCTCCGGGGGATGGGGGCGTCGTGGGTCACGCGGTGCACTGGACATCCCCACGGCAGTTGACGGCCGTGCAGCGGGGCGTGGTTGGAAAGACGCCTCGTACCCCAGATGACAGGGAGAGTCCGTCATGGCAGCCCCACCTGCTGCTCGACTGCTCGATGGGCTCGGCACCCTGGATGGCGCGCGGTCGCTGTCCGCGGATCGACTGCCGCAACTGGCAGCCGAGATCCGCGCGTACCTGGTCGACACCGCCGGGGAGATCGACGCCGCGTGGCTGGACGATGTGGCGACAGCGGGTGTCACCTCCGGTGCCTCCGAGCCCGGCGTACTCGTCGAACAGGTGCGGGACCGGCTTGCCGTCCACGGCTACCAGGACGTTGCGCTCCTCAACGTTGCGGATGAGAGCCGGCACTTCGCGCCACCCCGCGAACTGTGCCGAAACACGGCGAGGCGGCCATGACGCGCTCGGCCGACACGCGAGCACACGGGGGTGTCCCAGAAGACTACGGGGCGTATCCGAACGCGGCAGGAGTACAAGACCCGACCGATCTGGGCCAGAGCGTGGAGCGGGCCTGGGATTTCCTGTGCAGGGAGACAGGCAGTACCGGGATTCCCTCCGCGGTGCTTTCGCCGGACGCGGATTTCCGCGACACGGTGATCCCTGCTGAGGCCCGCCGTCACCTGCGGCGCGGTCTGAGCGCGGACCTGGGCTTCGCCCCCGACAACGAGGCGTTCACCGCGATGCTCGCACTGGCACATCTGCCCCGGCCGCTGCCCGAGCGTGCACGGCATCTTCCCGCGGTACTGGCCCGGCAGATCGAATCCGGCCGGTGGCACGACCGCTACCGGTTCTTTCCCGAGGCACGGCAGTTCGCCGCCGACACGGATTGCACGGCCGTCGCCACTGCCGCGCTCTACGAATGCCGCATGCTGCCCAGGACACGGCTGCGGCGCCATGCACGGGAACTGCGGCGCGCATATGCCCCGGCCCTCCCGCACGACCAGGCACTACGCCCCCTGGCTGTCATGGTGTATTGGGACGACGGCGCCGAGCACCAGGCACCACCTCGCGGGCACAAGCAGGACGCCGTCGTGTGCTGCAACGTCCTGTACACACTGCTCCTGGCCGACACGGAAACCGGTCACGAGACCGACTCGGTGGGCCGGGCCACCCTCGACCTGGTCCACGACCACCTCGCCTCGGGCCGCTACCTCAGCGGCACCCGCTATTACCCCTCCCCGTACGCCTTCCTGCACACGGCGTCCCGGCTGTGCCGACTGTCCCCTGCCTGCGCGGAACGCCTCGGAACACGGCTGAACCATGCCTGCGACACGGCGGATTCCCCTCGCACCCCCCTCGACCTCGCCCTCCTGATCACCACTGCAGAAAACCTGGGACAGACGCAGCGCCAGGGCCGGCGCCTCAACGACCTGGCCGCCCTGCAGCTGCCCGACGGGTCCTGGCCGGCACAGCCTTACTTCCGGCTCGGCCGCAGACCCCTCTACTTCGGGTCCACCCACCTGACGACCCTCTTCGCCCTGTGCGCCCTGCACCCATAGGAAGGAGGCAACGGAAGGACAGGATCGGCGCCGTATAGCGATCGCGGAAGCGCAGCAGTCGGACGGCCCTGGTCGCGGAAGGATCCACTCACAAAGGAGGCGGCCTGTGCCGAGCGACGGATCGAAGGCGTGGTCATGCGGTCACGTCCTACCTTCAACAGAAGGACGCATGGTGATGAACGGGACGTCTGTCAGGGACGGCGCGGAGAGGGGAGAAGCGCGGCTAAGGCTGTGGTGTCCGATCCCGGTGGAGACCCACCCTGACTCCAATGTGGTTCACGAGCGCGCGGCGGCCTGGTTGGACCGCTACAAGCTCGGCGATCCCCAAGAGATGGCACGGATCGAGGTCGGCTTGATGGTCGGGATGTGCTATCCGGATGCGGCGCTGGAACGGCTGCAGGTCGCCGCCGACCTTATCTACTGGGGGTTCTCCATCGACGGCCAGGTCGATCTGCCCTACCAAGCCGAAAGGCTACGCTCGATGTACTGCCGCCAGGGAGCGGTCCAGAGGTTGCTGGACGCCCCAGCCTCCCCACCGCTGGATGACGACCCGCTCGCCGTCGCCGGCGCGGACTTGCTCGCACGTCTCGCGGTGCTCGCCACCCCCGCCCAGTTGGCGCGGATCTCGAGCGCCTGGCGCTCCTATTGGAACGGCGAACTCTGGGCGATGGCCAGGAGAGCCGACACACCGCCGCCTGGCCTGAACGAAGCCATCGCCATCCGCCTGACCTCGATCGGTTGCCAGGTCAGCTTCGCCTACGCCGAGATCGCCCATGACTACCGACTCACGGACGACCAGCTCGCCGACCCGGCCGTGCGCGCCCTAACCGAGATGGCCCTGCTTCTCACCGGCTGGGACAACGACATCTTCTCTTTCGCCAAGGAGTTGGCCCACGGTGTCGCTGAGACCGGACTGGTCGTCCAACTGGCGCACCGCCATAACGGCGACCTTGAGAAAGCACTGCCCCAGGCGATCAAGTGGCGTAATCGGGTGATGGCTCTCTTTGTGGCTCTACGGGTACAAGTCAGCCGACGAGCCCCGGACGCACTGTGCCGCTACCTGGTCGACCTGGGACGGATGATCTCCGGATTCACGCACTGGTGGGGCACCAGCGCCCGCTACAAGCTGCAGGGACTGGACGAGCAGCACGTCGCGCTCCTCGCCCGGGTCACTGTCGGCCCCGACGGCAACGGACCAGACCCGGGACCAGCGCTGCCCATCCCCACCATCGCGTGGTGGTGGGACCAGCTTGACCACCGCGCGAAGGAGCAGCAGTGAACAGTCCCGACGCCTGGGCCGACGCGGCCGGGCAGGCACGACCGGCCCTGACCGCGGCGGTGGACTACACCCTGCGCACAACACAAACGCCTCGGCCGTGGCATCGAGCTCGCCACCCTCGCCGAGGAGCTGAAGACCGGCGACGTCTGCCTGGAGTTCCTCACCGGAGCCCCTAGGAAGGAGACAGCAGATGGCCGAGGACCCTCTGGCTCCTTACCGCGCCCAGCTGACCGACCCACGACACGAAACCCTCGCCGAGCAACTGCTCACATGGTCCCTGCGACACTGCTCCTGCCACCGAGGCGTCAGCTCGCACGCCTCGGGAGCGTTCTGGGCCGCATCGTTCGAACGTCACTGCGCACCGGCAGATACAGCTGCCTGGGAAAGCCTGCTGGGCGCCAAGTACATCGTCTTCTTCTGGTGCCAGGACGACGGCTCACGCAGCGAACTGGTGGCTCTTGCCGACCAACTCCGCTCCCGGCACCCCATCCGCGCGGGTGAACTGGGAATCTTCTACGAGGCCCTCCTGAGCGATATGCGAGCTCACGGCCTTGAAACCGCACGGGTTGAGGCGGGCATCGCCGACACATGTGCTGCCGAGGTCGCCGAACCGCACCAGGACATACGGACGATGACACCGGAGCAGTTTCACACCCAACGGCTGGCCACCATCGCTACCACCCCGTACATCGACTGCCGCAGGGCCGCCCGTGGTCTGCCAGCCCCGGACGAAGAGCACCGAGTCGAACAGGCCGTCGAGGCCGTATACATCGCCAACGATCTGGCGTCGCTGGACAAGGAGATCGCAGCCGGCCCGACCGAACCGGTCACGTCCAACTTCGTACGCTTCCACGCGGCCCGCACCGGCCAGAACCTGAGTACGGCGATCACACACGCCACCCACCGCTACAACCACCTCGTCACAGCACTGCGGAACGCACCTCCCGGCCCACTCACCACCATCCTGGCCAGCATCGTGGACGGCAGTCTCCAGTGCCAGATCGGCCTCTCCACCACGCGCTACCCCGGCTCGGCACACCGCCTCAGCCTCCTGCGGCTGGTGAGCGCATTAGTGTGACGGCGAACAGCTGATGATCAAGGGCCTGCTGAGGGTCTGTAAAAACGTTCGGTGTAACTCCCGATCATGGAAGATGCATCGATGACCAGTGAGAACGTGTCCGAGTCCGAAGCCGTCGAACCCACGCAAGCGGTGCCGGCGAAGGCCGTGGACGCCCAGCTGATCGACGAGCTGGTGGGCCGCGCCCAGGCCGAGGGCCTCCAACTGACGGGCAGGGGCGGGCTGCTGCAGCAGCTGACAAGCGGCTGCTGGAGTCCGCCCTGGAGGGTGAGATCAGCGACCACCTCGGCTATGACAAGCACGATGCGGCCGGCAAGAACACAGCGGCAACCCCCGCAACGGCACACGCTCCCAAACCGTGCTGACCGACGTGGCCCGGCGCCAAGGTGGTGGCCCCGCGAGAGGGGCCACCACCCGTCGTCACCGGGCGAGTTCGACTGTGATCGGCTCGTTCGCGCAGGAGGAGGCAAGGCGGGTGAGAACCTCCTTCTCACGGCTGTCGGCAGCCAGGCCCCAGCGCGTCTTCACGGTGGCCCAGTCGGTGATGTAGGTGCAGATGTAGCCCTTGACTGGCAGCCAATCCGCAGGGTCCTTGTCAGACTTCTGCCGGTTGGACCTGGCGGTGACCGCGATCAGGCTGCGCGGATCATCCAGGTCGTTCGCGTACCCCTGGCGCTCTGCTGCCGTCCACGCCGAGGCACCGCTGTCCCACGCTTCGGCAAGCGGAACCATATGGTCCACATCGAGGCCCGCCGCGTCCTCAGCCGTCACCTGGTCGTACAGCGAGAACCAGACCCCGCCGGTGAGCGAACAACGCGGGCCCACCTCTGGCGCGACCACGGCTTCGGTCAAAATGGTCTCCTTCCTTGTGTTGCATCCGTTCGCATCAGCGTCGATCCAGTGCCGGAACTTGGAGCGCTCGTAGCCGGCTCGGCTCTCATCCGCGACAGGCAGTGCGTCGACCGCCGCGTACAGGGTCGTGGTGACGGTCTCACCCGGGGCACCCGGCGCAGCCGCGGAGCTGGCCTGGGCGGGAACCGTGGACAAGGCAACAACCGCTACGGCGCTCAGCACAGCAGCCAGAAGGGGACGCACGTACACGAAGATCATCTCCATGGAAGCGGGAAACGGCGATCAACGTAAGAACGATCAGTTCTCGTTCCCGGACACGCCGCCCCTGCTCCTCAGTTCGTAGAGGCACCCCTTGTGCCTCACGTGCATCAAAAGCTGCCGACACGCTAAGGTCCTTACGCACCACGGACGTTGTGCTCTATCCCGGTCTGAGTGTGCAGATAACGCGGGTGTCGCAGCCGTCCGTGGCGTTCAGGCCCCGGTTCCAGTGTTTGTACAGGTTCCGCTTATAGCCCGCGCGGTGCTCCTCCGCGACCGGGATCCGGTCGATGGCCTCGAACAACGGCAACCGCTCCCGCACTGCGGTCATGCCAGCGGCTCCGACCGCGGTCTGGGTGGTGGCCAGCCCCTCCGCGGTCGTCGTGTGAGCGGTGGCCGGGACCGTGGTGGTGAGGAGGGGCAAGGCGGCAAGGGCGAGCACGGGCAGGCCGTACCGCATCAGGTTCTTGATCACGTCCCGTGTTCTAGCCGGAGTTCCCCCGTCGGCCTTCGTATTTTCCCTACGGGTACCCCACATGGCCCAGGAAAGATCGTTCCTGCGTGCCCCTTGAGGGTGACCGCGGCCGGACCGAGCCTGCCTCCAGGCCCGCCGGGACAGGCTTGGCCGGTACGCACACCCGCACAAGGGAGCTCTGCATGCGTCTTCGCACCACCGTGGCCGCCGCCCTCGGCGCACTCGCCCTCGTCCTTGCCGTGCCGACGTCCGCGAGCGCCGCGACCGGCGACTTTTCCTACTCGTTCGTCGGCTTGAACGGGGAACCCCAGTCGGTCACCCTCCACGACCCGGTCAGTCCCGGCTGCACCACGCTCGCCGAGGTGGCCGACCCCGGCGCTTCCGAGCCCGCCTTCGCGCCGCAGAACGGCACGGACGAATGGGTGATGGTGTTCACCGAGCCCGACTGCACGGGCGACTCCTGGACCCTGCGCCCGCACGGCAACCCCACCACCGACAGGCTCAAGCTGCGCTCGGTGTTCTTCACCGGCAGGCACTAGCCGTAGGCGCGGTGCCTTGGACCGAGCCATAGACGCAGGCCCCTCTGCCAGGCTGTTAAGTCGGCCCGGCATAGGGGCTGTTGACGTCCTGTCGTACTGCGTCTGGCGTGTGGTGGGTTGCCGATCAGCACGGTTGCCAGGTCGTTGGAGACCGTCTGTGGCCAGCTTTCTCAACTGGCCTGGCTTTCGTGGCTCGTTCGCGGTGGGGCAGAAGCGCCAGGCCAGGAGCAATAGCGCGCCCCTGAAGGTGGCGAATGTTGCCGCTCAGCACCTGACGCGATGAGATTCTGCCAGCACGGACAAGTGCGGGTGAGGATTCGACGGCTTGAAGCTGTGGCCGACGTCATTACCCGCCGGCTCCTTGTTGGGATCCTTCTCATTTGCGGGGGCTGCGCGGTGCGCCACGGTGGCTGCGACCCGGGCCCAGGAGAACAACCAGAGGGGCGGCGGGGCCGGACCCGGACCGGCCTCGTGCCATGCGGAGTCGGCGCGACAACTACCTGCGCTACGCCCTGTCTTGGTGCTACCCCTGTTGTGCCCGACAGGGGCGGCGATGCCGCGTTATCCACAGGCACGCACGTTCCCCAACTCCTCGCCTTACGGTGACGTCCCTGTGGATCACAAGGGGGCGTTATGCACAGGTGCGGCACGGTGTTCGAGGAGCTTGCCGTCGAGGTGATGGCCGAGCTGCCGACCGACGAGGCGCGGCACGAAGTCCTCGTGCTCGTCGGCGTCGTACGACGGGACCCGTACGCCTTCCCGGACGTGCGGGACGCGGGCTCAGTTGAGGAGATCCGGGAGGCGTTCGGCTCGCGGTGCTGGATCCAATACATGCCGCACGCGGGCGCGATCGAGGTCCGCGAGATCGGCTGGGCTGGGTGACCGGATCCGAACCGGCGTCCTCGCGATTGTGGAGACCGCGCGCGTCGACCACTGCGCCCGCCCGCCGGGATCGTAGCCGTGCAGCTGCCTACTTGGACTCGTCGGTGTTCGGGCATCCTCAGCGGTCTATGGGCTGCACTGCGTCCAGAGGGATGGCGTCCGTCGGGCTCCGGTAGCTCCCGACGCCGAAGGCACGGAACGGGGCCGACCAGTTCAGTGAGCCGCCGTCCTCCCCATCCTGTCTCAACCCTCCTTCACATCACCCGCCCCGGGCCGACCACCCAGACAGATCCGAACCCCAGGAACCCTGCGTGCTCGGGTCCGACCCGCAGCGCCGCACCTTATTCCCGGCGGGCATCACGATGACCTTGCTGCGGGCGCGGAGGGTACACCCGCAGCTTCGCTGGCTCTGGATCGTCACCTGAACCGCCCCGGCCGGTGGGCCCGAGCGGGGCCCGCCAGGGCGTGTGCGCGGTGCACGATCAGGTTGACCGAGCCGCGGTCACGCTCGATGTGCCCCTCCAGCAGTACCGCAGGGGCGCCGAGGATCATCTCGCGCGTGCGTTCCCAGACGGGGGGCGAGAAGATCAGGTTGATCATGCCGGTCTCGTCCTCCAGGGCGCCGAATGCCACTCCCTTGGCCGTCGGGGGCCGTTGGATGTACTTGGCCAGTCCGCCGACCCGTACCCGGCTCTGGTCGGCCATGTCGCGGGCCTCGCGTGCGGGCAGCGCCCCGTGGAAGGCCAGCAGGGTGCGGAGGTGCTGCGCGGGGTGGGCGGTGGCGCTGGCGCCGGAGGCGTCGAGGTCGGCGGCGGTGGCCTCGGCCGCGGTCATGACCGGCAGCTCCGGCGCGGGTGCCAGGTCACCCAAGCCGGGAAGGGCGTCTTGGGTCTCGCCGGTGTAGGCGCCGGCCGACCAGAGCGCGGTACGCCGGTCAACGCCGAGGCCATCGAAGGCCCCGGCGGTGGCCAGCTGCTCCATCAGCTTCGCCGACAGCCGTGTGCGGCGGGCGACGTCGGCCACCGAGCGGAAGCCCATGGCGGCGCGTGCGGTCAGGATCCGCTCGGCGATCACCTCGCTGACCCCGGACACGGAGGTCAGTCCGCGGCGGATCGCCGGCCGCCGCTCCGCCTGATCGGCGTGCGGCTCCAGTGTGGCGTGCGCGGCGGAGCGCTGGATGTCGACGCTGCGGACCTCAATGCCATGCGCCTTGGCGTCCTGGATGAGGGTCTGGGAGTCGTAGAAACCCATCGGGAGATGCGCCATAATTCCCGCCAGCATTGCGTGCGGAAAGTGGTGCTTTACCCAGGCGCTGGCGTAAATAATGCCCGCCATCGACTGCGCGTGAGATTGCGGAAATCCATAATCCGAAAAGGCTTCAATCATGCCCACAATGCGCTCGGCGGCAGCACGGTCGATACCCTTGCCGGCCATACCGGCAAGCAGTCGCCCACGCAGCTGTGCCACCCTTTCCGGGGAGTGCTTGGCGGCCATCGACTTACGGAGGCGGTCCGCCTCGCCCGGGGTGAAACCTGCACAGTCGATAGCCAGAGCCATCGCCTGCTCCTGCCACAACGCCACTCCCAGCGTTTTAGAAAGCGCCGGCTCGGCCAGCGGGTGCGGATAGGTTACCGGCTCCAGACCGGCCCGCCGCCGCAGATACGGATGTTTTGACCCCGCCTGAATAGGTCCCGGTCTGATGATCGAGGCGGCCACTGCGAGATCCTCGAAACGCCGTGGCTGCAGCTGCGGCAACGTCGAGACCTGGGCCCTCGACTCGGCCTGGAAAACGCCAATCGTCCGGCCTGCGGCAATCATGGCGTACACGTCCGGATCATCCTGCGGAATCGTAGCCATGTCCAAGATGATTCCGTGGTGTTCGGCAATCAGATCGCACGCGGTGTGCAAGGCGGCCAACATGCCCAGCCCCAGGATGTCTATTTTCAGGAGTTGAGCGGCGGCCACATCGTCTTTATCCCCTTGCAGTACCGAGCGGCCTTCTCGGGTGGCCCACTCGACTGGCATGATTTCCCCGATCGGCTGGCGGGTCAGCACCATCCCGCCGACATGGATACCCAAATGCCGTGGAAGCGTATGGAGCTGTCCGGCGAGGGAACGTACGTCGTCGGGGATGCCGGCCTCGGGGCCGGGTGGATCGTGGTGAATATGGCGGGTCATCTCGCTGATCCGGGCCATCGGATAGCCGAGCGCGCGCGCTGAATCCCGCACACTCAGCCGGGGTTGGTAGGTGATGAGGTTCGCCACCTGGGCGCAGCGCGACCTACCGTATTTGGCGTACAGGTATTGGATCACTTCCTCGCGGCGGTCGTTCTCGAAATCGATGTCGATGTCTGGGTCGGTCTTTTCGGTGTGCAGGAATCTTTCGAAGAGCAGGCCGTGTTTGAGTGCGTCGACAGAGGTGATCCCGAGGGCGTAGCAGACCACGGAGGACGCGGCGCTGCCGCGGCCCTGGCACCAGATCCCCTGCTCGGTCGCGAACCTCGTGATGTCCCAGCAGATCAAGAAGTAGCCCGGCATGCCCATATCGATAATCACGGACAGCTCGTATTCGA
Organism: Streptomyces sp. NPDC048484; assembly: GCF_040651415.1. Classification (NCBI taxonomy): domain Bacteria; kingdom Bacillati; phylum Actinomycetota; class Actinomycetes; order Kitasatosporales; family Streptomycetaceae; genus Streptomyces; species Streptomyces sp. NPDC048484. The sequence continues at coordinate 3,720 of NZ_JBEZJY010000039.1, read as the reverse complement.
GCTGTTTCCACGCCGCCCCGGCTGCCGGGTCGGTGCGCGGCCCGTAGCGGCGGGTACAGCCTTCTTCGGCAAGGCGGCGCAGATAGCTGTCGGGGGTGTGGCCGGCGGGCACGTCGAAGTCCGGCAGCTGCGGGCGCAGTTTCCTCAAGTCGATCACGCTGCTGCGGGCGAGGTCGACGGCGGACGCGACGGCTTGCGGGTAGCGGGACATGAGGATGCGCATCTCCTCGGCGGTGCGCAGGTGCGCCGTCGGGGCCGGCGGCAGCTCCCCGATCGCGGTGTCGAGGTTCTTGCGGCGATGCAGCGCGGTCAGCGCCGCGGCCAGCCGCGCGTTGCGCGGGGCTGCGTAGCGGACCGCGTTCGTGGCCACCACCGGCAGCCGCCATCGCTCTGCCGCCGCGTGCACGGCGGCGTTGCGCGGTCCGTCTTCAGGCAGGCGGTGATCGACGAGTTCGGCGTGCAGATGGGTGCGGCCGAAGAGCTCGGCCAGCCGGTCCATCCGCGTGTGGATGGCGTCGCTGTCGTACGCGGCATTACCGACCACGGGGCAGCCGGTGAGGATCGCCCACTCTCCCTCGTATGCGGCAGCCGACAGCGCGTCGAGGTCGTAGACGGGGGCGCCTTTGGCTCCGGCCAGTTGCCCGGCGCTGATCGCCGCGGACAGCCGGGTGAAGCCCACCAGGCTGCCGGCGATCACCACGATCGACCCGAGGCCCTGGTCCAGGGTGAGTTCGGCGCCGTAGATGGTGCCGAGGCCGCACTCGCTCGCGGCCTCCGCCAGACGTCTCGCGCCGTAGAGCCCGTTGGTGTCGGTGATCGCCAGGGCCTCGATACCGAGGCGGTCGGCCTCGGCGACCAGCGCCTCCACATGGCTGGCGCCGAAGAGGAACGAGCTGGCGGAGTGCACATGCAACTCCGCCCAGGCGCCGCCGGGCGCCGGCGAGGCGCGCGTACGGGGGAAGTGCAGCACCTTCCCGCGGCCGTGGTCAGCCATAGAGCGCCTCCACCGCCCACCGGCCGTCTTGGATGTGCAGCAGCCAGGCGCGACCGTCCGCGCACGCGACCTGCAACCGCGCCAGACGGCGGGCCCGGGCGGGGATCCACCAGTCCTCCAGCACCGGCCACGGCCCCGTCCACCCCGTCACCGCCACCGGCGCGCCGCCGTCGACGGACAGGGCGGCCGGGGCCTGGGTGAGCAGGGTGCGTCCGCTCACCCCGACCGGGCCGCCATCCGCCCCGAGAAGCAGGACGGGGCGCGCAGTGGGGTAGACGACGGCCGGGTGCGGGGCCGGCAGCCGGCCCGGCCACGTCCCCTCCACCAGCGGGCGCGAGCGCGCATCGCCGTACGGGATGTCCACGATCCGCTCGCCCGGCCCGCGGCCTCCGGCGAGTTCTGGGCGCACCACCGCGCGGTGGCCGAGCATCGCCTGCAGTTGCCCCGCGGCGTGCTCCAGTTCCTCCGGCGCGATCCGCGGCCCGAACAACAACGACTGCCGGCCGGTCGCCGCCGACAGCCCCTCCGGGACCAGCCGAAGCGCGGTGATCCCCGCCGCGGCGGCATCGAGCTGCCCGGACTCGGCCCAGGCGGCGATCTGCCAGCGCACCCGCTCGGCCACCGCCAGCGCAGAGAGCCGGCCCTCGTGCCGCCACAGCCGCGACAAGCGCAGCCCGCTCGCGAGCCCCACCTCGACCTGCAGCCTGGCGCACACCGCACCGGCCCGCGCGAGGCGGGCGTGAAGCCGTTCGGCGAGGGCCTTGGCGACGAACGCGACCGGCTCGAGATTGTCCTCGGCCGGCTCGAACGCCTTACCCACGCTGTAGTCTGCTTCCGCCCCGGACATGTTGAGCGGCCGGGCCTCCAGGCCGCGGGCGGTGCGCTGGGCCGCGGCGCCGTCGTGCCCGAACCGGGCCAGCACCGGCTCGCCCGGCAGCGCCGCGAACGCCCCCAAGGTCGTGATACCCAGACGGGGCAGCAGCTGAGACAGCCGCGGGCGGCCCAGCACCCCCACGGGATACGGGGCCAGAAAGGCCGCGCTCTGCCCGGCCGGCACCAGCTGGCCGACCTGCCCGGCTCGTACCGCCAGGGCGGCGGCGAACACGGTGTCCGCCGCTCCGGTACGCGATTCGATCCCGGTACCGGTGAGCACGGTGGTGATGTGCCCCACGAGGGCGGGCTCGCCGCCGAAGTACCGGGCGGGTCCGCGGGAGGGCAGGGCGATGAGGCCGGGCCGCAGGACTTCCATGTGCGGAGCGACGCGCTTCTCCAGCAGCCGCAGCACCGGCTCGAACGCCCGCGTCTCCGCTTCGAGGTCCCGGTCCAGGAGCTTGAGATGGGGGCAGCGTCCGGATGCCTGGCGTACCCGCATCCCGCGCTTCACGCCCCGCCTGCGGGCCTCCTTCGAACAGGCCAGCACCCGCTCCCGCGCGATGATCGCCACCGGCTCGGCGTGATCCGCACCCGCGGCCACCACCGGCCAGTCCATCATCCAGATCGCCAGGACACGCACGGCCGGCTCACCCCGCAGTCACGGGCCGCAGCGGCACCACATCCGAGTCCGCGGCGACGGACGGCTCAGTGATCAGCTGCACCGAGCCGTCCGGGCCGGGCAGCCACACCGCGGCATGCCGCGGCTGCGTCGCCGCACCCCGACCGGCAACCACCAGGCGGACGCGGCGGCCGGTCAGCAGACCGAAGCCGTCCCCGAGCCCGTCCCAGCGGGCCTCGGTCACCCACAGGCGCAGCTGTGCTTCCGGCCAGTCCTGCCAGGTCAGCAACGTCGCACCGGAGCGCCGCAGACGTGCGGCGATGCGGCGGCTGGTCCGTACGCCAACCTGTCCGACCGGGCCGAGCAGGACCACCGGTGCCGCCTCGCACACCGTCGCCAGCACCTCGGGCCAGCGCCGCCCCGGCTCCGGTACGGCCAGCCCGCACGCCAGGTCCAGACCGGCATCCGCCGCAGCCAGTCCGCCGAGCTGCGGCAAGCCGACCGCTGCCCAGGCGCCGCCGTCGCCGGCCGCCTCGGCGGCCAACGCGATCAGCAGGGGCAGGTCGCCTCCAGCGCTCACCACCGCGCCCCGGGGCAGCTTCCCGCCCGGAAGCAGGCTGGAGAGCACGCCGGACTCGACCCCGGTCGCCTCCGGAGCCTCTCGCTCACCAGGCGAAACACCGTGCATGAACACATGTTCGATTCCTTGTGCGGGAAATGCAAGCGGGCGAATGCCACGCCACGCGCACGAGCTGCCGTGACCGGCTGCGGTTGACGCTCCGGCGAAAGGAGCGGCAGTCGTGAACGGCCTCACTCGCAGCGCCGAACCGGCCCCGGTCTAACGCAGCTAACGCGAAGCGGCGGCGCACAGGATGGCCATCACGCTCGCGCCTGACCCGCAACGCCGCACGTGACGGTCCGCGGCTAGCCTCCAGGCATGACTCACGCGCGGATGGGATTGGCGGAGCTGATAACCGACCCCCACGACTGTGACCACCACTCGTGCCGGCATACCGCTGTGCTGTGGTTCGAGCCCAGCGCCGGCCCCGATGACGGCCGCCGCTTCTACGCCTGCGATGGTCACGCAGGGCTCTTCGCCCGGAGCGTGGCTCTGGCGTCAGCCGCGGGCGGAAAGGTCGTCTGAGAGACATCTCTGGGTCCTAAGAAGTCAAGCCGCGGCCGTCAGTGGTGACGTGCGAGGGGAGGTGAAGGCACGGTGTTCGTCGAAGTGGAG
>NZ_JBEZJY010000038.1:0-94675 GCF_040651415.1 Streptomyces sp. NPDC048484 | reverse complement strand
CCGGGCGGGACCCTCGCGGGTCCCGCCCGGAGGCGGTGGGGAGCTGGCAGACTCGGGGCATGGACCTGGAAATACCTGAACTTCCCTTTGCTCTGCGCTCCTACGGGCCCGACGGGCACTGGTCGTACGAGGACGGCATACTCACCGGGTGGGCGGGGCCGCGGCAGGACCGTTTCGTGCCGCCCACCGACGAGGGACTGGACCCCGCGTCCGACGCGCCCCGGCTGCTGGGGGCGCCGGAAGGGGACTTCCAGCTCATCGCCCGCGTCACGGTCGGTTTTGCCGGGTCCTTCGACGCGGGTGTCCTCTACGCACACGTGGGCGAGCGGGCCTGGGCCAAGCTCTGCCTCGAATACTCACCGGACGTGCCCACCGTCTGCACGGTCGTCACCAGAGGGCATTCCGACGACGCCAACTCCTTCACGGCCGACGGCAGCTCCGTCTGGCTCCGGATCAGCCGCACCGGCCGCGCCTTCGCCTTTCATGCCTCGAAGGACGGCCGGCGCTGGACCTTCGTCCGCCTCTTCACCCTGGCCGACGAGAAGGAGACCGGCGCCGCCCTGGTCGGTTTCATGACCCAGTCCCCGATGGGCGAGGGCTGCGTGGTCACGTACGACCACATCGAGTTCCGCCCGGACTGGCCGGAGGACCTGCGGGACGGCCGCTGACCTTCGCATACGGCGGTGCTCGGTGCGAGCGCCGCCTCAGGCGGTCGGCGTTGCATTCCGGAATTCCGGTCTGTGTAATGCTGGTGCTGATACCGTTCCTATTTATTGCAGCTTCCCACAAGCTTCTTCCCGCTTTCTCGCAACCTAAACGCTAAGATTTCGCTAATATCGATCTCACGATTCGGGCACGTCTCGAAGCGATTACGTTGCTGTGACGCAATGCACAGCGAGACCGTTTTGACCTGGTATTTCCCGGACAAAGTGCCGCTTTCAACCAGAGTCACGCGCCGCACGCGCCCGCGCGGTAACACACCCGGCCCGCTTGTGTAACCCCCTCTGGCGATGCGGTTTCGGCTTTTGCTGGGTAAATTCATTCAACATGACCGCCGCACAAGCAGACCTGCAAGCGGAATTCCTGGAAATGCCAGATGAGCTGCGGATCGACCGTCCGCACGTGGACGACGGAGCCGCACTCTGGCGCATCGCCAAGGACTCCGGAACCCTTGACTTGAACTCCTCCTACAGCTACCTGCTGTGGTGCCGTGACTTCGCCGGTACCTCGGCGGTGGCGCGTACGGCCGACGGTGAACCGGTGGCCTTCGTCACCGGCTACTTCCGGCCCGAGCGACCCCACACGCTCCTCGTGTGGCAGGTGGCCGTCGACGCGGCACAGCGTGGACGCGGTCTCGCCGCGGCTCTTCTCGACGGGCTGACCCTCCGGGTCGCCGGTCAGAGCGAGCTGACCTGCATGGAGACCACGATCTCCCCGGGCAACACCGCCTCCGAGCGGCTGTTCACTTCGTACGCCGCACGCCACGGCGCGACCGTCGAGCGGGAGGTCCTGTTCGACACAGGACAGTTCCCCGACGGCCCGCACGACCCCGAAGTGCTGTACCGCATCGGCCCCCTGTCGCTCTGACCCCCCACGCCTTGAGGAGTAACACCGTGAGCATCACCCAGCCCGACCTGAGTGTCTTCGAAACCCTGGAGTCGGAGGTCCGCAGCTACTGCCGCAGCTGGCCCACCATCTTCGACCGCGCGCAGGGCAGCCGCATGTTCGACGAGGACGGCCACGAGTACCTCGACTTCTTCGCGGGTGCCGGATCACTCAACTACGGACACAACAACCCGGTACTGAAACGGGCCCTGATCGACTACCTGGAGCGCGACGGCGTCACGCACGGTCTCGACATGTCGACGACCGCGAAGCGCAGCTTCCTGGAGTCGTTCCAGAACGTGGTGCTGCGCCCGCGCGACCTGCCGTACAAGGTCATGTTCCCCGGCCCGACAGGCACCAACGCCGTCGAGTCCGCGCTGAAACTGGCCCGGAAGGTCAAGGGCCGCGAGTCCATCGTCTCCTTCACCAACGCCTTCCACGGCATGTCGCTGGGCTCGCTCGCCGTGACCGGCAACGCCTTCAAGCGGGCGGGCGCCGGCATACCGCTCGTGCACGGCACGCCGATGCCCTTCGACAACTACTTCGAGGGCAAGATCCCGGACTTCCTCTGGTTCGAGCGGCTCCTTGAGGACCAGGGCTCCGGCCTCAACAAGCCCGCCGCCGTGATCGTCGAGACGGTGCAGGGCGAGGGCGGCATCAACGTCGCCCGTCCCGAGTGGCTGCGCGCCCTCGCCGAGCTGTGCGAGCGCCAGGACATGCTGCTGATCGTCGACGACATCCAGATGGGCTGCGGCCGCACGGGCGCCTTCTTCTCCTTCGAGGAGGCGGGGATCGTGCCCGACATCGTGACCGTCTCCAAGTCCATCAGCGGCTACGGGCTGCCCATGTCCCTGTGCCTGTTCAAGCCCGAGCTGGACGTCTGGGAGCCCGGCGAGCACAACGGCACGTTCCGCGGCAACAACCCCGCCTTCGTCACGGCCGCCGCGGCCCTCGAAACGTACTGGTCCGACGGTCCCGCCATGGAGAAGCAGACCCGCACCCGCGGCGAGCAGGTCGAGCAGGCGATGATCTCCATCACCGAGGAGAACCTCGCCGACGTCAAGGAGTACCGCGGCCGCGGCCTGGTCTGGGGCATGGAGTTCCACGACAAGGCGCGCGCGGGCCGTGTGGCCCACCGGGCCTTCGAACTCGGCCTGCTGATCGAGACGTCGGGCCCGGAGAGCGAGGTCGTGAAACTCCTCCCGGCGCTCACCATCACGCCCGATGAACTGGACGAGGGGCTCCGTACCCTCGCCCGGGCCGTACGCGAGACGGCCTGAACCGCACCCCCGTAGAACAGCCTGAAGGAGGCTTCGTACCACCGTGATAGTCCGTTCGTTCAAGGAGATCGAAGACACTGACCGACACGTGAAATCGGCGTCGGGCACCTGGGAGAGCAAGCGCATCGTCCTCGCGAAGGAGAGGGTCGGCTTCTCCGTTCACGAGACGATCCTGTACGCGGGTACGGAGACGTCGATGTGGTACGCGAACCACATCGAAGCCGTCGTCTGCGTGGAGGGCGAGGCCGAACTCACCGACGACGAGACCGGCGAGAAATACACGATCACACCGGGAACCATGTACCTCCTCGACGGACATGAGAGGCACACGATGCGGATCAAGGAGGATTTCCGCTGCATCTGTGTCTTCAATCCGCCGGTGACCGGACGGGAGGACCATGACGAGAACGGCGTCTACCCCCTGCTGACCGAACCCGAGGAGGTCTGAACGATGACGACCATCACCGACCTGTACCCCAGCCGCGGCGCCAGCGAGGTGTCCGTGCCCCGGCAGGACCCGGTCGTGTGGAGCGAGCCCGGCACGCCGGGACCGATCCCTGGGGCAGACCTCCAGTCGTACGAGCGTGACGGCTTCCTCTCCGTCGAGCAGCTCATCGAGGACGACGAAGTCGCCCTCTATCGGGCCGAGCTGGAGCGCATGGTCACCGACCCGGCGGTCCGCGCCGATGAGCGGTCGATCATCGAGCCGCAGTCGCAGGAGATCCGCTCGGTCTTCGAGGTCCACCGGACCAGCGAGATCTTCGCCCAGCTCGTGCGGGACGAGCGTGTGGTGGGTCGCGCCCGGCAGATCCTCGGCTCCGACGTGTACGTGCACCAGTCGCGGATCAACGTCAAGCCCGGCTTCGGGGCGAGCGGCTTCTACTGGCACTCGGACTTCGAGACCTGGCACGCCGAGGACGGCCTGCCGAACATGCGGACGGTGTCCGTCTCGATCGCGCTGACCGAGAACCACGACACCAACGGCGGCCTGATGATCATGCCGGGGTCGCACCACACGTACCTCGGCTGTTCAGGGGCCACGCCGAAGGACAACTACAAGAAGTCGCTGCAGATGCAGGACGCGGGCACGCCCTCCGACGAGGCGCTCACCAAGTTCGCCTCCCAGCACGGCATCAAGCTCTTCACGGGCCGTGCCGGCTCGGCGACATGGTTCGACTGCAACTGCATGCACGGTTCGGGCGACAACATCACGCCGTTCGCGCGCTCGAACGTCTTCATCGTGTTCAACAGCGTGGAGAACACGGCGGTGGAGCCGTTCGCGGCGCCGATACGCCGGCCCGAGTTCATTGGGGCCAGGGACTTCACTCCGGTGAAGTGACGCCCGTCCGGTGGTGATCGGCCCGGTGCCCGGCCCAGGTGGGTCGGGCACCGGGCCGACGGCCTTGCAGCGCCGGGTCGTCCGGGGTCCCGGCCCACCACGGACGGCTGGAGGGGCGATTTCCGTGAAAGGCTTGGGGGCACGCACGTGCGCGGCAACCGGGAGCCCCAGATGAGTGCCATCCACGAGATCGCGTCCTCACGGGCCGCCGACCCCGCCTGTACCGACCGGCCGCCGTCGTCGGCGTGCGGGGAGGCGGTCAGCCACGCCATCTCCAGGGTGGCCCGGCTGCACCGCGCCGCAGCGGGCAAACTGCTGCGCGGGGCCGGGCTCTACCCCGGTCAGGAGTTCGTGATGATGCACCTGTGGGACGCGGGCCCGGTACGCCAGTCGGAGCTGATCAAGGCGGTCGAACTCGATCCGTCGACGATCACGAAGATGCTCCAGCGTCTGGAGCAGGCAGGCCACGTACGCCGCCGCCCCGACCCCAGGGACGGCCGTGCGGTCCTCGTCGAGGCCACGGTGGAGAGCTGCGACATGCACGAGGCGGTCATTCTCGCCTGGGCCGGACTGGAGGAGCACGCTCTCGCCGGGCTGAGTCCCGCCGAGCGCACCCAGCTCGCCGGACTCCTCTCGCGCGTCGAGGCGAACCTGTGCACGGCGACGGCCGGCTGCCCGGCCCCTGCCGGGGACTGACCACAGGCCGGGACCGACTACAGGCCGGGGACCGGGACCGCCTACAGCCAGGCCGGCCGGGGACCGACTACAGCCAGGCCAGCGACGCCGCCCGCTCCAGTACGTTCCGTACGGCGTCCTCGTCGCCCACCATGCCCCTGGGAACCGAGGCGGGCGTGTGCCGTCCTCCCACCAGCAGACAGAAGTCCACGGCCTGCAGAGCGAGTTCACCCCGGACCGGCTCGCCCTCGGAACCGAGCACCCACCGGGAGTCACCCTCGACGCCCGTCACGGCGAACAGCACCGGCGGCGCCGTGGGCCCCAGCGCCAGCCCCAGCATGCGGACGGCCAGCCGGACCATCTGCCCCAGATGGACCTCGGGCGGTGGCGGCACGGCGAACCCGAGCGCACGGCCGATGTCGTCCGTGTGGATCCAGGTCTCGAAGGCGCGCCCCAGGAAGTGATCGGCCACGGGCAGCCGTACGCCCAGCAACTTCGTGGCGTGCGCGGCCCGTTCGGGGTCCCGGGCCTCGGGCGTGGCCAGCAGCGCGGCGGTCTGCGCGGACCACGCGGCCACCGTCTCCTCGGGGGAACGCGTCCGCTCGTACGCGATCATGTCCGTGGTCCGTGTCTCCCAGGCCTCCTCCCACGGCATGTCCTCCGTGAGCCGGGAGGGCGGCGCCTGGGTCCGCACGCCGAGGTGCTGCGCCAACTGCTCGTCGGCGGCGATCAGATGGCCGACGGTGTCACGCACATCCCAGTCGTGCACGACGGGGGTGCCCCACGGCCCGTGGCCTGTCACCTCGCGCAGCAGCGCCGTGAGACCGGTGACCGCGGCCGCGTACGGGGCGGCGTGCGCGGCGACACGCGGTACGGCGGACCGCGCCCGCAGGGCGGCGGCGAGTACACCGTCCGACCCGGCGGAACCGTTGTGCGCGGCGGTCGGCTCCGGTGCGCCCGGCGGCCCGTCCAGCAGCCGTACCGTCTCGCGCAGCCGCTCCGCCTCCGCGGCGCAGCTCCCGCACCCGGCCAGATGCAGCGGCACCGACTTCTCGTCCGGGGGCTGCAGAGCGCCGAAGGCCCAGGCGGCCAGCAGCTCGGGCACGCCGTCGTGGTCGTCGCTCACGTGAGGCCTCCTTCTCCTGTCGCCATCATGCGCCCCTTTCCCACGCGGGATCCGACGGGTCCGACGGGTCCGCCAAGGACACCGCCAACTTGCGCAGCGCGGACCGTAACCGGGTCTTCGCGGTGCCCTCCGGGATGCCCAGCTCGACGGCGGCCTGCCGGTAGGTGCGGCCCGCGAAGTAGGCGAGGTGGACCACCTCCCGCTGCGGCTTCGGGAGTTCCGCGAGGGCGGAGTGCAGCAGGAGCGAGCGTTCGCGGTCGACGAGCGCCTCGTCGGGGCCCGGCCCGGCGTCCGGGATCGCGTGCAGCGCCGAGTCGTCCGTGCGGCTGTCCTTGCGGTGCCGGGCCTCGCTGCGCACCCAGTCCACGGCCCGCCGGTGGGCGAGCAGGGACAGCCAGGTACGCAGCGAGCCACGGGCCGCGTCGAACGCGTACGGCCTGCTCCACAGCTGGGCGAAGACCTCCTGGGCCACGTCCTCGGCGGCCACCGCGCTGTGCGTGACCCGCACGGCGACGCGCCGGACCAGCCCGCCGTACGCCGTGTACGCCTCGGTCAGCGCGCTCTCGTCGCCGTACACCAGCCGCCGGTGCAGTTCCGCATCCGCGGACGGCCGTTCGGACGTGTGGAGAGTTGGCTCCACCGGCACCACCACCTCGTGGTGCCCTTCCTAGCGTCCTCGTGCGCCGTGCGCCAGTGGGCAGGGGAATCAACCGGACACGACGTCCAGCAGACGATCGACATCGGCGGGCGTGTTGTACAGGTGGAAGGCGGCCCTCAGATGGCCCGAGCGGTCGGAGACCTGGACCCCCGCCCGGCTCAGCTCCGGCTGCCGGTGACCGAGGCCGGGCACGGAGACGATGGCCGAGCCCGGCGCCGGGACCGGCTCCTGCCCCAGAGTGGCGAGGCCCGCCCGGAAACGGTCGGCGAGAGCGAGGTCATGGGCGTGTATGGCATCCACTCCCAGCTCCTCGACCAGTTCGAGCGAGTGGCGGGCACCGGCGTACGAGAAGAGGCTGGGACTCTCGTCGAACCGGCGTGCGGAGTGGGCGAACGCCTCGACCGGTCCGTAGCAGCTGTTCCAGGGTTCCTCTCCCGCGACCCAGCCCGCGAAGACCGGGTCGAGCCCTCCGAAGTCCTCCGGAACGACCAGGAAGGCCACGCCCCGCGGGCAGACGAGCCACTTGAAGGCGACGGAGGAGACGTAGTCGTACGCGTCCGCCTCGACCGGCAGCCATCCGGCGGCCTGGGACGCGTCGATGTACGTACGGGCGCCGTGTTCGCGTGCGGCCTCGCGCAGCGCCGGCAGATCGGCGATCCGGCCGTCCGCGGACTGTGCGGCGCTCACCGCGACGAGCGCGGTGCCGGGGCGCACCGACTCGGCGATCCGCTCCAGCGGCACCGAGCGCACCTTCAGGTCGCGGCGCACATGGAAGGGAGTCACCAACGAGGAGAATTCGGCCTCGGCGGTGAGGACTTCGGCGCCGGCGGGCAGTGAGGCGGCGATCAGTGCGGTGTAGACGGCGACGGAGGCCCCGGCCGCGACACGGCGGTCCGGGACCCCGAGAAGCCGGGCGAAGGAGGCGCGGGCCGCCTCCACGTCGGCGAACATGTCCTGCGGCTGTCCGGCCGCCACGGACTCGACAGCGGCCCGCATGGCGGCCACCGCGCGGGCCGGGAGCAGCCCGGTACTGGCGGTGTTCAGGTAGGTGTTCTTCGGGGTGAACTCGGCTCGGACGAGGCTCTCGAAGGTCTCCATGGGACCACTCTGAGGCCCAGGGAACTCCCCGTCCATTGCGTTCTTTTACGTGGTTCCGCAAAGAAACGCTTATAGATCGGCCACGACCTGGGCTTTGGCCACGGTCTTTCGGCCGGCGGCCTTTCGGCCGTCGTCCTCAGGTCCGGGGCCGGGTCTGGGTCCAGCTCTCCGTCACGGCCCGGTGTGCCGCCTCCAGGCCGGCCGGGAGGCCCGCCTCGACGAGGGCCGTCCCCACGGCGGCAAGGCAGCCCTGGACAGCGCCGAGGGTCGCCGCGGGACCGTAGTGGTTGACCCGGATCATCTCCTTGGCGAGGGCGCCACCACCCGCGGCCAGCGGAAGCGCCGGGTCGGCCGCCAATGCCCTGGCCACCAGTTCGGCGGCATCCACCCCGGCAGGGGTGCGCAGCGTCGTCGCGACCGGCGCCGCGTCCGAGGCCTCGTACACATACGGCTCCAGGCCGGCGCCCAGGGCGAACGCCCCCGCGCGGGTGGCGGCCGCCGCCGTCGCGTGGCGGGCCATCACCGTGTCCAGGCCCTCCGTCTCGATACGGGCCACGCAGGCCTCCAGCGCGAGCATCTCCAGCTGCGCCGGAGCATGGAGAAGCGCCGTACGGCCGGCGTCGACCCAGCGCTCCTTCCAGTCCAGGAGGGAGAGATAGGAGCGGCGCGGAGCGTTCGGGTTCGCGGACATCCGGGCCCAGGCCCGCTCACTCACCGACACCGCCGAGACCCCGGCGGGCCCGCCCATCGCCTTCTGTGCCCCGATCACGCACAGGTCCACGCCCCACGCGTCCGGCAGTACCGGCTCGGCGCCGACCGAGGCCACCGCGTCCAGGTAGAAGAGGGCGCCGTGCTCCCGTACGACCTCGCCGATCTCCGCGACGGGGTTGGTGTTGCCGGTGGCCGCCTCCGCGTGCACCAGGGAGACGAAGTCGATCTCCGGGTGTTCGGTGAGGGCCTCGCGGATCTGTGCGGCCGTGACCGCCGTGTGGAAGGGGACGGCCAGGTCGTACACGGTCGCGCCGCAGTCCCGGAGCCAGTCGCCGAACGTCTGCCCGTACGGACCCGTGATCACGTTGAGAGCGGTCGTGCCGGGGCCCGCGGCACCCCGAATGGCCCCCTCCAGGGGCAGCAGCGCCTCGCCCTGCGTGATGAGGACGTCCTGCTCGGTGGAGAGCAGCCGCGCCACCCGGTCCTCGATCGACGCGAAGTGCGCGGCGCTCAATGGTGCCAGGTCAAGGAAGGGGTGGGTCACGGCGTTGCTCTCTTCACTCACGGGGTAGGCAGCAACGAGCGTAACCGGCGTCCCGGCGTTCGCCCCACCGGCGACTTCCGAGGCCGGGCAGCACCATGGCCATGGGATTGGTTTGGGAACCTCAAACCAATCCTTATAATCAGAAGCCACAGTTTCCCCACAGGAGGGCACCCCCGTGAAGAAGGTCTTCGGGCGCCGGACCCGCATTCTGGCCGCCACCACCGCGACGGCCGGGCTGCTGCTCGTCGCCGGCTGCTCCTCGGACGACGACGGGGGCAAGAAGACCACCGCGAACGGGGTCGAGCTCGCGAAGGGCGGGCAGCTCACCACCTGCACGCACCTGCCGTACCCGCCGTTCCAGTCGGAGGTCGACGGCAAGGTGCAGGGCTTCGACGTGTCGCTGGTCGACCTGGTCGCCAAGGACCTGGGGGTGAAGCAGGAGATCCTCGACCAGCCCTTCGAGAACTTCAAGACCGGCGGATCCCTCAACTCCGGCCAGTGCGACCTCGCCGCGGCCGGCATGACGATCACCGACGAACGCAAGAAGAACGTCGACTTCTCCGACCCGTACTTCGAGGCGACCCAGGGCGTCCTGGCCGGCAAGAAGAGCGGCATCTCCTCGCTCGCGGACCTCAAGGGCAAGAAGGTCGGCGCGCAGGCGCAGACCACCGGCGAGGAGTTCGCGAAGGGCAAGGGCCTGAACCCGGTCTCCTTCGAGTCCTCGGACGCGCTTCTCAACGGCCTGCGGACCGGCCAGGTCAAGGCCGTCGTCATCGACTACCCGGTCGTCCAGGGCTGGCTGAAGGACAAGGCCAACGCCGCCGCCTTCAAGGTCGCCGACAACGTCAACACCGGTGAGGAGTACGGCTTCACGATGAAGAAGGGCAACACCAAGCTCCGTGAAGCCGTCAACAAGGCGCTGGCGGACGCGAAGGCCGACGGCACGTACAAGAAGCTGTACGAGAAGTGGATCGGCCCGTATGACGAGAACGCGGCGGACAGCACCTCCGCTTCCCCGTCCGCCTCCTCATGAGTGGGACCGACACCCGGGTCCAGCCTCGCAGGAGCGGTCTGACCAGGCGGCAGAAGCGGGCCGTGTCGCGCGGCGTCCAGTACGCGGTGTTCGTCGCCGCGCTGGTCGCCCTCGGCTTCACCGCCGACTGGGAGCAGCTGCGGAACCAGTTCGCTCAGGTCGACCTGGCCGAGCGGATGTTCCCGGACATCATCACGCTGGCCCTGAAGAACACCGTCCTCTACACGGTGTCCGGCTTCGTCTTCGGCCTCGCCCTCGGCGTGGTCGTCGCCCTGATGCGGCTCTCCTCGGTCGGCCCGTACCGCTGGCTGGCCGGTATCTACATCGAGATCTTCCGCGGGCTGCCCGCCCTGCTGATCTTCATCTTCGTGGGCGTCGCGGTACCGCTGGCGTTCCCCGGTACGGAGATTCCCGGCGGCACGTACGGGAAGGTCGCGCTCGCGCTCGGTCTGGTGGCGGCCGCGTACATGGCAGAGACCATCCGCGCGGGCATCCAGGCCGTCCCCAAGGGGCAGATGGAAGCGGCCCGTTCGCTGGGCTTCTCGCATGCCCGGGCCATGGTCTCCATCATCATTCCGCAGGCGTTCCGGATCGTGATCCCGCCGCTCACCAACGAGTTGGTGCTCCTCTTCAAGGACTCCTCGCTGGTGCTGTTCCTCGGGGTCACGCTGGAGGAGCGCGAACTCTCCAAGTTCGGCCGCGACCTGGCCAGCGAAACCGCCAACTCGACACCGATCCTGGTGGCGGGCCTGTGCTATCTGCTGGTCACGATCCCGCTCGGTTTCGTCGTACGCCGCCTTGAGGCGAAGGCCGGGGAGGCCACCAAGTGAGCAGCGAGCACAGCAAGTACAGCAAGCACAGCGAGAACAGCGGGAGCAGCGAGAGCAGCGGGAGCAGCGAGAACAGCGGGAGCAGCGGGAGCGGCACGCCGGAGATCCAGGTCTGCGGCCTGCACAAGTCGTTCGGCGACAACGAGGTGCTGCGCGGCATCGACCTGGAGGTCGGCTCCGGCGAGGTCGTGTGCGTCATCGGCCCCTCCGGCTCCGGCAAGTCGACCCTGCTCCGCTGCGTGAACCTCCTCGAAGAGCCCACCAAGGGCCAGGTCTTCGTCGGCGGCACCGAGGTCACCGACCCGGACGTCGACATCGACGCCGTACGCCGCCGGATCGGCATGGTCTTCCAGCAGTTCAACCTCTTCCCGCACCTGACGGTGACCGACAACCTGACGCTGCCGCAGCGCCGGGTGCTGGGCCGCGACAAGGAGGCGGCCGCGAAGGTCGCCGCCGAGAACCTCCGGCGGGTCGGCCTCTCCGAGAAGGCGACGGCCTACCCCGCCTCCCTCTCCGGCGGTCAGCAGCAGCGCGTCGCCATCGCCCGCGCGCTCGCCATGGGCCCCCAGGTAATGCTCTTCGACGAGCCCACCTCGGCGCTCGACCCGGAACTGGTCGGGGACGTCCTCGCAGTGATGCGCGTGCTCGCCGACGAGGGCATGACCATGATGGTCGTCACCCACGAGATGTCCTTCGCCCGCGAGGTCGCCGACCGTGTCGTCTTCATGGACGACGGAGCGATCGTCGAGGAGGGCGCCCCGGCCCAGGTCATCGGCAACCCGACCCACGACCGCACCCGGCACTTCCTGTCCCGCCTGCTGGACCCGGCGATGGCAGAGGTGGAGGAGAACGGCGCCCCGTAGGGGCGCGGGGAACTGCGCGACAAGCCCTCACCGGCCCGCAGCCTCCGTACCCCACCGACGGACGAATTAGGGTGCAGTACATGAGCGATCAGCCGGTGCTGCACGTAAAGGGCCGAGTACTCATCGACCCCGACGACGCCAGGGACGAACTCTGGATCGTCGGCGGCAAGATCACCTACGAGCGCCCCACCGGCGCCCGTGACATCCGCACCGTGAACGGCTGGGCCCTGCCAGGACTCGTGGACGCCCACTGCCACGTGGGCCTGGGCCCCAGCGGCCCCGTCGCGGACGACATCGCGGAGAAGCAGGCCCTGGCCGACCGCGAGAGGGGCACCCTGCTCATCCGCGACGCGGGTTCGCCCTCCGACACCCGCTGGATCGACGACCGCGACGACCTGCCGGAGATCATCAGAGCGGGCCGCCACATCGCCCGTACCCGCCGCTACATCCGTGGCTTCGCGCACGAGATCGAGCCGGAGGACCTCGTCGCGTACGTGGCCCGGGAGGCCCTGCGCGGCGACGGCTGGGTGAAACTGGTGGGCGACTGGCTCGACCGCGGAACGGGCGACCTCGGCGCCTGCTGGCCGCGCGACGCGGTAGAGGCGGCGATCGCCGAGGCGCACCGGCTCGGTGCCCGCGTCACCGCGCACTGTTTCGCGGAGGACTCGCTGCGAGACCTGGTCGAGGCGGGCATCGACTGCGTCGAGCACGCCACCGGACTGACCGAGGACACGATTCCGCTCTTCGCCGAGCGCGGCGTCGCGATCGTCCCGACCCTCGTCAACATCGCGACCTTCCCGCAGCTCGCGGCCGGAGGCGAGGCCAAATTCCCGCAGTGGTCGGCGCACATGCGGCGGCTGCACGAGCGGCGCTACGACACCGTGCGTGCCGCCTACGACGCCGGGATCCCGGTGTTCGTCGGCACCGACGCGGGCGGCACGCTCCCGCACGGACTGGTGGCGGGGGAGGTCGCCGAGCTGGTCACCGCCGGTATCCCGCCCGTCGAGGCGCTGTCGGCCACCACCTGGGGCGCCCGGGCGTGGCTGGGGCGGCCAGGCCTGGAGGAGGGGGCCCCGGCCGACCTCGTCGTGTACGAGGAGGATCCACGGGCGGACGTCCGGGTTCTGGCGGCTCCGCGGCGGGTGGTACTGCGCGGCCGGACCGTCGGTTAGCGACGGTCCCCGCGCCCCTGAAGGCGGAAGACCGGGGCGCAGCCCCGTCTTTCAGGGGCGCGGGGAACCGCGCGGCCGGCCCCCACCGGCCCGCAGGGGCAGTCAGCCGAAACCTGCCGAACCGCCGGTCAGGCGCCCGTCAGGCTCAGGGCCTGGTCCAGTGCCTGGAGGAACCGGTTGACCGTCGAGCGGTCGCGTACCGCAAGGCGCAGCCAGGTCTCGTCGAGGCCCGGGAACGTGTCGCCGCGTCGCACCGCGAAGCCCAGCCGGCGCAGCCGGTCGCGCACCGCCGCCGCCCCGGGCAGCCCGACGAGGACGAAGGGCCCCTCGGCGGGCTCCGCGACCCGGACCCCGTCGGACGCGAACTCCCTCAGCCCGGCGATCAGATGGGCCCGGTCCATGACGACCCTGCGAGCCGCCTGCGCCTGCTCGACGAGAGCCTGCGGGGTCATACAGGCCTCGGCGGCGGCCAGCGCGGGAGTGGACACCGGCCAGAGGGGCTGGCCGCGTTCCAGCTCGGTGACCGTCTCGGGGGCCGCGAGCACGTAACCGATCCGCAGCCCCGCGAGCCCCCATGTCTTGGTGAGGCTGCGCAGCACCACGAGCCCCGGCACGTCAGTCCGCCCCGCCAGCGACTCCCGCTCGTCCGGCACCGCGTCCATGAACGCCTCGTCGACCACCAGAGTCCGCCCGGGACGGGCGAGTTCGGCGATCAGGCCGGCCGGATGGAGGACGGACGTGGGGTTGGTCGGGTTGCCGATCACGACCAGGTCCGCGTCCTCGGGTACGGCCGACGGGTCGAGCCGGAAACCCTCCTCGGGCCGCAGCAGCACTCGTTCCACGGTGTGTCCCGCGTCCCGCAGAGCCGCCTCCGGCTCGGTGAACTGCGGGTGTACGACCACAGGGTGACGGACCTTCAGGGCCCGGGCGAGCAGCACGAAGGCTTCGGCGGCCCCGGCCGTGAGCAGCACCCGCTCCACGGGCAGCCCGTGCCGTGCGGCCACCGCGGCCCGTGCCGCCCGCCCGTCCGGGTAGGCGGCCAGCCCGCTCAGCGACCCGGCGATGTGGTCGCGCAGCCAGGCCGGGGGAGTGCCGGCCCGGACGTTCACGGCGAGGTCGACCAGCGCCGAACCGTCGTCGCGGACCTCGGCGTCGCCATGGTGCCGCAGATCGTGCGCCTGCGCCCATGCTCCTGCCGGTGCCCCTGCCTGGGCCTGCCCGTGCGGCTTCTGCCCGTGCCCGCCGGCGCCCCGGGAGCCGGGGCCGGGGCCGTCTGTGTCGTCGCTGTCAGTGCGCATGGGAGTGTGCGTGGCTGTTGTCGTGGTGGTGACCGTGGTGGTGGCCCTCGTCGTCCGGGTGGAAGTGCGGCTGCTGCGGGGACCCCACCTTGTCCTCGAAGCCGGGCAGCGCTATGCGGTACACGCAGGAGTCGCAGTTCATCCGCAGATCGCCCTCGACCGCCTCGCGGTACCGCTCCATGACCAGGTCGAGCAGCTCGGGCTCCGGGCCGATGACGTCGGCGGAGAGCACCTCGATCTCAGGATGCGCCGTCGCCCACCCCTCGGTCTGCTGCCGGACCCGGTCCGGGAGGATGCCGGTGAACAGGAAATAGGGGAGCACGACGACCCGCCGCGCGCCGAGCTTCACACAGCGGTCCAGGCCCGACGGCACGTCCGGCGCGGCGAGCGACACGAACGCCGTCTCCACACCCGCGTAACCACGCCCCTCCCAGAGCAGCCGCGCCGCCTTGTGCACCTCCGCGTTGGCGTCCGGGTCGGTCGAGCCGCGGCCGACGAGCAGCACGGTCACCTCGGCCCGGTCCTCGGGACTGCGCGCCGAACCGCCGAGCGCGTCGTCGAGCCGCCGCTCCAGCACGGTGAGCAGCGCCGGGTGCGGGCCCAGCGGACGCCCGTACGTGTACGAGATCCCGGGGTGCCGCTCCTTCTCACGGGTCAGCGCGGCCGGGATGTCGCCCTTGGCGTGACCGGCGGACACGAGCATCAGCGGGACCGCGGCGAACCGGCGCACCCCCTGGTCGACCAGCTCGCTCACCGCGTCGCCGAGCGGCGGCGGGGACAGCTCGATGAAGCCGCCCGCCACGGGCAGACCGGGGTTGCGGCGGCCCAGCTCCCGGACGAAGTCACGGAACGCCTCGGCTCCGGCATCGTCCCGGGTGCCATGGCCGGCGATGAGCAGGGCGGGGGCGGGGCTGGTCACGATTTCTCCTCGGGATACGCAACGGCGTGCTGCTGGTAGTACTGGTGGAACTGCGGGCGGAACCGCGGGGGCAACGGTGGGTGGAACCGCGGGGTGTCGGGCGGGCCGGCGACGAGCGCCTGACAGCTGGTGTGACTCACTGGGGCTCCTCCTGCCAGCGGTAGCCGCGCGGTGTCACCATGCGGCCGGCGATCTCACGGGTTGCCGTGTTGCCCACGGTCACCACCGTCATCATGTCCACCGTCGCCGGATCGACTCCCACGAGCGTGGTGACCCGGCTGGACTCGTCCGGCCGGGAGGCGTTGCGTACGACTCCCACGGGCGTCGTCGGCTCCCGGTGCTCCGCGAGGATCGCGAGCGCCTTGGGCAACTGCCAGTCACGGCCGCGGCTGCGCGGGTTGTAGAAGGTGACGACGATGTCGGCCTCGGCCGCCGCCCGCACCCGGCGCTCGATGACCTCCCACGGTGTGTGCAGGTCGGAGAGGCTGATCGACACGTGGTCGTGGCCGAGCGGCGCGCCCAGGATCGCCCCGGCCGCGAGCGCGGCGGTGACTCCCGGGACGCCGACCACGTCGATGTCGTCGGACGCCTCCGCGAGCGCGGGCGACGCCATCGCGTACACCCCCGCGTCACCGCTTCCGATCAGCGCGACCGCCCGTCCGAGCCGGGCCTCGGCCACGGCCGTGCGGGCCCGCTCCTCCTCGGCGCCGAGCCCCGACTCCAGCACGCGGGTGCCGGGGCGGAGCAGGTCGCGGATCTGGTCGACATACTGGTCGAGCCCGACGAGCACCGAGGCCCGGCGCAGCTCGTCCTTCGCACGAGGGGTGAGGAGATCCCGGGCGCCGGGCCCGAGTCCGACCACCGCGAGCCGCCCGCGCGCGGCCCGGCGTACGACCGCACAGGTCGCCATCGCCGGCCGTGCGGCCGACTTGCACTTGGGGACGAGGAGTTCACCGCCGCGGACGAGGGCCGCGGCCTCGGCGACCGAGGGCGTACCGACGGCGGCGAGCGGCGCGTCCGAGGGGTTCGGCACGTCGACCTTCGCCAACTCCTCGGCGCCGTACGTGACCACGGGCACCCCGAGCCGCTCGGCGGCCCCGAGAATCCCGGGCTCATCGGCCTTCGCGTCGACGGTGGCGAACTCGGCCACCGACTTCGCGGACAGCCCGGCCTCCCGCAGCGCGTCCTCGACGAGTCCGAGGACCTCGTCGACCGGGGCCCCCTTGGAGGCACCGACGCCGACGACGAGGGACGGCGGCCGGAGGACGACTTCGCGCTCGGCGGGCTCAACGGCCCGGTCGGTCACGCGAATCGAGTACGCCCCCCCGGCGCCCCCGACGCCGGCCTCAGCGGCCTTGGTGGCATCGGTGACGACGGCAGTCGGCAGTGGTGGCAGCGGCCAGGCCAACTCGGCGTTCAGGGCGACCGGTTCACCGTCCAGCATGGCCCTTGACACTCCCGCCACGTCCCCCTCCACCGGGAACCCGAGCGTGTCGAGACCCGGCACCCCGACGGAGTCGGTGGCGGTCGTCACGACCGGCTCGGCGCCGAGCAGTTCCCCCACCTCGCGGGCGAGGTCGTTGGCGCCGCCGCCGTGGCCGCCGACCAGGGACACCGCGAAGCGCCCGCCCTCGTCGACGCAGACGACCCCGGGGTCGGACGACTTGTCGGTGAGCAGCGGGGCGACGAGCCGCACCACGGCCCCCGTGGCGAGGAAGCACACGAGCTGCTCACACTCCGCGAACGCCCGCCGCACGGCGTCCCTCACCGGCCCTTCGTAGACGCGGGTACGGCCGGGCCAGGCCGAGGCCACCCGCTGACAGCCCGCCGATCCGGCGGCCGTCGCGGAAATCAGGCCGATCACTGAGTGACTCCTTCACTACGCATGGGAGGCCGGACGCCCCACAGCAGAAAAACGGGATTGGTCGCCGCGAGCCGGGTGACGTCCCCCGGCAGCGGCGCGAGCCGGGACGACTGCAGCAGTACACCCTCACAGTCGAGCCCGGCCGCGACGAGAGCTTCCCGCACCGCCGGAACCCGGTCGAGCGCGGCCATCGCCACGACGACCGAGCGCCGTGTACGCCGCGCGCAGGCCGTCACGATGGCGGGCAGTTCCCGCCCGCCCCCACCGATGAACACGGCGTCGGGATCGGGCAGGTCGGACAGCACGGCCGGCGCGGCCCCGTGCACGACGGTCACCTCGACCCCCTGCGCGGCCGCGTTGGCGTGTACCCGCTCCACGCCGTCGGCGGTCTTCTCCACGGCGGTCACGGCGGCCCCGAAGCGTGCGCACTCCACCGCGATCGAGCCGGAGCCCGCTCCGATGTCCCACACATGCTCACCGAGCCGCGGACCGAGCCGGGCCAGCGCCAGCGCCCGCACCTCGAACTTCGTGATCATCGAGTCCCGGTGTGTGAACTCCCCCTCGGCCAGGGCCCATCGGGAGGGGCTCGGCGGCGGTCCGGCGACCGTGCGCACGGGCGAGAGTGCACGCGACTCGTCGAGGCACAGCACGACGTTCACCGCCGGCCCCCAGTCGCGTACGGCGGCCTCGGCGGGAGTGACCCGCTCCACCCGCTCACCCGAGCCCGAGCCGAGCGCGGAGGCCACGACGAGCATCCGGCTGCCGCTGCCGCTGCCGCTGCCGCTGCCGTCGCCGTCGCCGCCGGACCGCAGCGCGGCGCCGAGTTCCGCGGGCCCGGATCCGGGGCCCGTCAGCACGGCCACTTTCGGGTGCGCCCGGCAGACGTTCACGGCGGTCCGCAGAGCGCGGCCGTGCGCGCTCACCACCACCGCGTCGTCCCACGGCAGCCCGGCCCGCGCGAACGCGGTGGCGACGGACGACACCCCGGGGTGGACCGTGAGCCGCCCGGACCCGAACCGCTCCGCGAGCGCCCGGACGATCCCGAAGAACCCGGGGTCCCCGGAGGCCAGTACGACGACCCGCCCCCGGGCACCGGAATCCGCCGGCTCTTCCGCCGGCTCGGCCTTCTCCAGATACCGCTCGATCGCGTCGAGGGCGGGCGCAAGCGGTCCGAGGACGACGCGCGCGGCCGTGTCCGGGAGTGCCGCGGCGGCCAGATGGCGCCGGGCACCCACGACGAGCCCCGCCCGGTCCAGCGCGGCCTCGGCGTCCGGGGGCAGGGGCGCCCCCGTGCCCGTACCGACGACGGTGATCACGTCGTGGCACCTCGCGTTCGCAGGGCTCGGCGGGCCTCGGGGTCGGCCTTGCGGAAGCCGTGGAAGTGGCCCGGGTGGTAGAGGTGCGAGCGCGTGCCGTGCGCTTCGAGCGCCGGGCCGACCAGGAACAGGGTGTGCTTCCAGAGCTTGTGCTCCTTGACGGTCTCCTCCAGCGTGCTGATCGTGCACCTCACGATCAGCTCCTCGGGCCAGGTCGCCTGATACGCGACCAGGACCGGAGTGGAGGTCGGGTAACCGCCCTCCAGCAGTTCCCGTACGAGCTGCCCGCTGCGGGCGGCGGACAGGAACAGGGCCATGGTGGTGCCGTGCCGCGCGAACTCCCGTACCTCCTCGCCCGGCGGCATCGGCGTCTTGCCCCCGCCGAGCCGGGTGAGGATCACGGACTGCGCGACCTCGGGGATGGTCAGCTCGCGCTGCGCGATCGCGGCCACGGCCGAGAAGGACGAGACACCGGGCACGATTTCCGTCTCGATGCCGATCTCGGCGCACCGGTCGACCTGCTCCTGGGTGCCGCCCCAGAGCGCGGGGTCGCCCGAGTGGATGCGGGCCACCCTCAGCCCGCCGTCGGCGGCCCGCTCGTACACGGCGACGACGTCTTCGAGCGACATCGTCGCCGAGTCCAGGATCTCCGCGCCCGCGCGGGCGTGCTCAAGTACCTCCGCCTGCACCAGGCTGGCGGCCCAGATCACGACGTCGGCCTCGGCGATGGCGCGCGCGGCACGGAACGTCAGCAGGTCCGCGGCGCCGGGACCGGCCCCGACGAAGGTCACCTTGCCGGCGGGGGCGCCGGCTGCATCGGCTGCGTCAGCCATGGGATGGGGTCCTTTCCGGAAGCCATGAGGGCTCGGGAGTGCGGCGAACATGCGTGAAGACGGGTTGATCGGATAGCAAGGGCGTATGGCGGTGTTCGTCGCGCTCGGCGCGTTCCTCATGACGCTGGCCGGCGGCTGGACGGCGCAACGCGTCACCGACCGCCGCCACCTCGTACTCGGCCTGGCCGGCGGCCTGATGCTGGGCGTCGTCGGCCTGGACCTGCTGCCGGAGGCACTCGACGCGGCGGGCGAGGAGATCTTCGGCGTACCGGCCGCGCTGCTGCTGTTCGTGGCCGGCTTTCTCGTGGCCCATCTGGTGGAACGGCTCCTCGCCGTACGCCAGGCCGCGCACGGCGGCGGAGAACACAAGGACCGGGGCCGTACGCCCGAGGTGGGCCTCACGGCCGCCGCCGCGATGGTCGGCCACAGCGCCATGGACGGGGTGGCGATCGGCGCTGCCTTCCAGGTGGGAGGCAGCATGGGAGCCGCCGTGGCGGTCGCGGTGATCGCGCACGACTTCGCGGACGGCTTCAACACGTACACGATCACGACCCTGTACGGGAACGCCCGGCGCAAGGCGGTCGCGATGCTCGTCGCGGACGCGGCGGCCCCCGTGGTCGGCGCCGCCTCGACCCTGCTCTTCACCATCCCCGCGCACCTGCTCGGCGGCTATCTCGGCTTCTTCGGCGGCGCGCTCCTCTACCTCGCGGCCGCCGAGATCCTCCCCGAGGCCCACCACGAACACCCCGCCCGCTCCACGCTGCTGTGCACGCTCGCGGGAGTGAGCTTCATCTGGCTGGTCGTGGGCATCGCGGAGTGAGGCACCTCTCGGCAGCCTTCCCACGGAGATCCCCTCCATGGAGATCCCTTCCACGGAGATCCTTTCCACGGAAGTCACAGCTTGCCGCCGCGCCCGCCCTCGCGCCGGGCGGGCGCGATGAGCGTCGAGAGGTACGGCAGCGGGGCACCGTCCAGCTCCGCCGCGCTCCTGATCGACTCCTCGGGCAGCCCCAGCGCGGACCCCCACACGGCGTCGTCGATCCGGCCGGTCTCCCGCAGCGCCGCGGCGACCTCCTGCGCGAGCCGCCCGAACTTGTACGCGACGACGGTTCCGGGCCCGTTCAGGGCGTCCTTGAGGACAGCGGACCCGGCGGTGACGGGCACGAGCGTCAGCGGCTCGGTCCCCTCCGTCAGGACCGCCCCGGACCGGGCGGCGAGATCCTGCATGGCGGTGATGCCCGGCACGGTCTCGACGAGCGTTCCCGGTACGAGGTCCTGGATGGTCTGCGCGAGATAGGTGAACGTGGAGTACACGTTCGGGTCGCCGATGGTGGCGAAGGCGACGGAGCCGTGAGTACGCAACAACTCGGCCACCCGTTCGCCGGCGGCGTCCCACGCGGCCTCGCGGCGGCCCCGGTCGGAGCGTTCGTTGAGCGCGAAGACGACGCGAACGACCTTCTCCTGGCCCACATAGTGCAGCACGGTGGTCTCGGCCCGCCCGGGCTCCCCGCCGTCCTTCCCGTCGGGCGCGGCCATGACGGGCACGACGACGACCTCCGCCGCCCGAAGGCGTGCGACCCCCTTGACGGTCACGAGTTCGGGATCCCCGGGCCCGACCCCGACCCCGATCAGCCTGCTGTCGCCCATGACCCGACACACCTCTCCACGAACCTACGGGCGACGCCGGGAGCGGCCGCCCAATGCGTGTGCAGATAACTCGCGTGCACACCCTGCTGTACAAAACCCTCAAGCCGTCGTACCGGAGTGCGCAGCCCCCAGGCGGCAGCCGATCCCGCCCCCGGTTCCAGGACGGTCCGGTGGAACTCGTGCCCCCGCATCCGGCTGCCCGCCTCGGCCAGCACGCTGTCGGACACCGCCACGGCGTCCCGGTACCCGAGCGTCAGCCGCTCGTCCATCCGTGCTTCGGCGTCGATGACACCGCACATCGGCAGGCCGTCGAGCCCACGGGAGAGGTAGAGCAGCCCCGCACACTCGGCGGCGACCGGCGCCCCGCTCTCGGCGAGCGCGGCAACGGACTTGCGCAACGACTCGTTGGCGGACAGCTCCGACCCGTACACCTCGGGAAACCCACCCCCGACGACCACTCCGCGAACCCCGTCGGGCAACTGCTCGTCCCGCAACGGATCAAACGCGACGACGTCAGCCCCGGCGGCGGTCAGCAACTCGACCTGCTCGGCATAGGAAAAGGTGAACGCGGCCCCACCAGCAACAGCGACGAGGGGCCTTCTCAGCCCGTCCGGCGTTTGAGGACGAGCGCGTTCAGCGCGATTGCGGGGGTCTGGGGGCGCAGCCCCCAGGTACGGGACGGGAAGGGGCGGCGGGGGCGAAAAAGCCAAAGCCTCAGCCGCATCCCAGGCGTCACCCGACAACCCCCCAGCCCCCCGCGCCAACGCGAACAACGCGTCCAGATCACACCCGTCCCGCACCTGCGAAGCCATCGCGGCAACAGCCTCGACCGCGTCGGCCCGCCGCTCGGCGACAGGCACGAGCCCCAGATGCCGAGAAGGCGTATCCACCTGCGAGGCCCGCCGCAAGGCACCCAGCACGGGCACCCCCGACTGATCCAACGCCTCCCGCAGCAACTCCTCATGCCGAGAGGACCCGACCTTGTTGAGGATCACCCCACCGATCCGCACCTCCGGATCCCAGGAGGCGAACCCGTGCACGAGCGCGGCCACCGACCGGGACTGCGAGGACGCGTCCACGACCAGCACCACAGGCGCCCGCAGCAACTTCGCCACATGAGCGGTGGAGGCCAGCTCCCCTTCCCCCGCGGCACCGTCGAACAGCCCCATGACACCTTCGACGACGGCGAGATCGCACCCGCGCGCGCCGTGCGCGAACAGCGGCGCGACCAACTCCGCCCCGCACATGTACGCGTCGAGGTTCCGCCCCACCCGCCCGGTGGCGAGCGCGTGATATCCGGGATCGATGTAGTCCGGTCCCACCTTGTGCGGGGACACGGCGAGCCCCCGCGCGGCGAACGCGGCCATCAACCCCGTGGCGACGGTGGTCTTGCCGCTGCCCGAGGAGGGCGCGGCGACGACCAGCCGGGGGACGGAGGACATCACCACTCGATGCCCCTCTGCCCCTTCTGGCCGGCGTCCATCGGATGCTTGACCTTGGACATGTCGGTCACGAGGTCGGCGGCCTCGATCAGCTTCTCGGGAGCGTTGCGCCCGGTGATGACGACATGCTGGTTCCCGGGCCGCTCCCGCAGCACGGCAACCACCTCGTCGACATCGACCCACCCCCAGTGCATGGGGTACGCGAACTCGTCCAGCACGTACAGCTTGTACGTCTCGGCGGCGAGGTCCCGTTTGACCTGCTCCCAGCCCTCGCGGGCCTTCTCCTCGTTGTCCAGCTGGGAGTCGCGCTGCACCCACGACCAGCCTTCGCCCATCTTGTGCCAGTCGACGGACCCGCCCTCACCGCTGGCGCCGAGGACGCGCAGCGCGTTCTCCTCGCCGACCTTCCACTTCGCCGACTTGACGAACTGGAACACCCCGATGGGCCACCCCTGGTTCCAGGCGCGCAGGGCGAGCCCGAAGGCGGCGGTGGACTTGCCCTTCCCGATTCCGGTGTGCACGACGACGAGCGGCCGGTTCCGTCGCTGACGGGTCGTCAGGCCGTCCTCCGGCACGACACTCGGCTGTCCCTGCGGCATTACGCGGCCCTCCTGCTGTCGCCCTGAACATCCCTGACCAGACCGGCGATGGAGTCGGCCCGCAGCTCGTCGAGCGTCACCGCGGCGCCCCCCAGTTCACCCGCGAGCTGCCCCGCCAGCCCGAGCCGTACGGGGCCCGACTCGCAGTCGACGACAACGGACGCGACCCCGTCGGCGGCGAACAGCCGGGCGGCCCGCCCGGCGAGCGCCACCGGCTCGGGGCCGGCCGTGGCCCGCCCGTCCGTCACCAGCACGACCAGCGCGCGCCGCGCCGGATCCCGCAGCCGCTCCACCCGCAGCACGTCGTGCGCCCGCAGCAGCCCGGCCGCGAGCGGCGTACGCCCGCCCGTCGGCAGCGACTCCAGCCGGGTAGCCGCCGCGTCCACCGAAGAGGTGGGCGGCAGCACGACCTCGGCGGCCGATCCCCGGAAGGTCACAAGCCCCACCTTGTCCCGCCGCTGATACGCGTCGAGCAGCAACGACAGCACGGCGCCCTTCACAGCACTCATCCGCTGCCGGGCCGCCATCGACCCGGAGGCGTCCACGACGAACAGCACGAGGTTTCCCTCGCGGCCCTCACGGGTGGCCTGCCGCAGGTCGTCCCGCCGTACGACGAGGCCGGGCCCGGAGCGACCCCGCGCCCGCTGATGCGGTGCCGCCGCCTGTACGGTCGCCGCCAGGTGCAGCTTGGTGAGCGCCCCGCGCGGCCGGCGCGCCCCGGTGGTGCGCCCGTGCTCGGTCCGGGCCCGCGACCGCCGCCCGGCGGCCCCTTCACCGAGCCCGGGCACGCTCAGCATCTTCGTACGGAAGGGTTCGGCGGCGCGTACGGGGGACTGCTCGGCGGCGCCGGGGGACGGTGCCTGCCCGTTCTCGGACTCGGTCTCGGAGGGCTTGCCCTGGGCGGGAATCTCGCCGGAACTCTCGCTGCTGTCGCCGTCACCGTCGCCGCTGCCGTCGTCGGGCCCGTCCTGAGGGGGCTGCCCGCCACCGGGCCCGTCCGGATCCGGATCCGGGTCGTCGTCACCGGAGCCGTCGGAGCCGTCGGAGCCATCTGCCCCGCCGTTGTCGTCCCCGCTCCCGAACTCCTCCAGCGTCTCGTCGAGTTTGTCCTCGTCGAGGCCCGGCGCGTCGAAGGGGTTGCGCCGCCGGCGGTGCGGCAGCGCGAGGAGCGCGGCCTGCCGGACGTCCTCGGCCAGCACGTCGGTCCGCCCCGCCCAGGCGGCCAGCACGGTCGCGGTCCTGGCCATCACGATGTCGGCCCGCATGCCGTCCACCTCGAACGCGGCGCAGGTCGCCGCGATCTGCCGGAGCGCGCCGTCGCCGAGCCGCACCGACGGCAGCAGCTCCCGCGCGGCCACGATCCGGGCCCGTACGGCGGACTCCTCGTCGGCCCATCGCGTCGCGAACCCCTCCGGGTCGTCGTCGTACGCGAGCCGCCGCCGGACGACCTCCACCCGCTGGTCGGGCTCCCGGGAGGCCGCCACCTCGACGGTCAGCCCGAAACGGTCGAGCAACTGCGGCCGCAGTTCGCCCTCCTCGGGGTTCATGGTCCCGACGAGGAGGAACCGCGCGGCATGCCGTACGGAGACGCCTTCGCGTTCGACGTACGAGGCACCCATCGCGGCGGCGTCCAACAGGAGGTCGACCAGGTGGTCATGCAACAAGTTGACTTCATCGACGTACAGGAGTCCGCGGTGGGCGTCGGCCAGCAGGCCGGGCTCGAAGGCCTTCACACCCTCCGCGAGCGCCCGCTCGATGTCGAGGGCGCCGACGAGCCGGTCCTCGGAGGCGCCGACGGGCAGTTCGACCATCCGGGCAGGACGGGAGACCCCCGGCCCCACCTCGTGGGGGCCGTCGGGGCAGGCCGGATCGGGGGCGTCGGGCGCGCAGGAGAAACGGCACCCCGCGACGACGTCCACCTGCGGCATGAGCGCCGAGAGGGCGCGTACGGCCGTGGACTTGGCGGTGCCCTTCTCACCACGGACGAGCACGCCGCCCACCGAGGGGGACACGGCGTTCAGCAGCAGCGCGAGCCGCAGATCGTCCTGGCCGACCACGGCCGTGAACGGGAACGGAGTACTCACTTGCCGCCGCCTTCCAAAACGTCTTCCACATCGCCCTCCAGGTCGCCTTCGAGCTCCAGATAGGTGGCCCGCAGCCGTTCCAGGGTCTCGGCGTCGGGCTCGGCCCACAGTCCGCGGTCCGCGGCCTCCAGGAGCCGTTCCGTGATGCCGCGCAGGGCCCACGGGTTGGACTTCTTCATGAAGTCCCGGTTCTCGGCGTCGAAGACGTACTCGGCGCTGAGCTTCTCGTACATCCAGTCGTCCACGACCCCGGCCGTGGCGTCGTACCCGAAGAGGTAGTCGACGGTGGCCGCCATCTCGAAGGCGCCCTTGTACCCGTGCCGCCGCATCGCCGCCATCCAGCGCGGGTTGACCACCCGGGCGCGGAACACCCGGTGGGTCTCCTCGCCGAGCGTGCGGGTCTTGACCTGGTCGGGTACGGCGGAGTCACCGACGTACGCCTCGGGGCTCGTGCCCGTCAGATGGCGCACCATGGCGACCATGCCGCCGTGGTACTGGAAGTAGTCGTCGGCGTCGACGAGGTCGTGCTCGCGGGTGTCGACGTTCTTGGCCGCGACGGCGATCCGCCGGAACGCCGTCTCCATGTCGCCGCGCGCCGCCCGCCCTTCGAGCCCGTGCCCGTACGCGTAGCCGCCCCACACCGCGTACACCTCGGCGAGGTCGGCGTCGGAGCGCCAGTTGCGCGCGTCGATGAGCGGGAGGAGCCCCGCCCCGTACGCGCCCGGTTTCGAGCCGAAGATACGGGCCGTGGCCCGCCGCCGGTCGCCGTGCTCGGCGGTGTCCTCGTCGGCGTGCGCGCGGACGTAGTTGCGGTCGGCGGGTTCGTCCAGCTCGGCCACGGCCTGCACCGCGTCGTCGAGCAGAGCGATCACGTGCGGGAACGCGTCACGGAAGAAGCCGGAGATACGGACGGTGACGTCGATGCGCGGCCGGCCCAGCTCCTCCAGGCCCACCACCTCGAAGCCGGTGACGCGCCGCGAGGCGTCGTCCCACACGGGCCGGCAGCCCAGCAGCGCCAGGATCTCCGCGATGTCGTCACCCTGGGTACGCATGGCGGACGTGCCCCACACGGTGAGGCCGACGGACTTCGGGTACGCGCCGGTGTCCTGCAGATACCGCTGCACGAGCGAGTCGGCGAGCGCCTGCCCGACCTCCCAGCTCAGCCTGGACGGGATCGCCTTGGGGTCGACCGAGTAGAAGTTGCGCCCGGTCGGCAGGACGTTCACGAGTCCGCGCGTCGGGGAGCCCGAGGGACCCGACGGGATGTAACCGCCGTCCAGGGCATGGAGGATGTGGTCGATCTCGTCAGTCGTCCGGGCCAGCCGGGGCACCACCTCGCGGCAGGCGAACTCCAACACCGCGACGGCGTCCGCGAGTTCGCTGCCCAGCACCTCGCGTACGAGGGCCGGCACGGCGGTGACGTCCCAGCCGCCCTCCTCCA
This sequence comes from Streptomyces sp. NPDC048484, assembly GCF_040651415.1. Lineage (NCBI taxonomy): Bacteria > Bacillati > Actinomycetota > Actinomycetes > Kitasatosporales > Streptomycetaceae > Streptomyces > Streptomyces sp. NPDC048484. The sequence goes on along the minus strand of NZ_JBEZJY010000038.1, from coordinate 68,298 downwards.
TGCCCTCCGCGAACCTGCGGCACAGCTGTTCAAGAAGGTCGATCGCGTCGGCCGCCGTCCGCGAGGGACCCGCGACCAGGTCGCTCAGCTCGGCCGGCACCTTCAGCGGCGCGCCGGGCTCGCTCAGCAGTTCCTTCTCGACCAGGCCGAAGTGCTGGGCGAGGCAGGCCCGCAGGCCCGGCAGCGCGTTCGCCGTGCCGCCCCACACCTGGGAGGCCCGCAGCACGGCCAGCACGAGGTTCACCCGCGCCTCGGCCTGAGGGCCGCCGCCGAGGATGTGCAGTCCGTCGCGGATCTGCACGTCCTTGATCTCGCACAGATAACCGTCGACGTGCATCACGAACGCGTCGAAGTCGCCGTCGTCCGGCTGCTCGTCGAGATGCAGGTCGTGGTGCAGCTCGGCGGCCTTCACCAGCGTCCAGATCTGGGCCCGTACGGCCGGCGCCTTCGTCGGGTCCAGGTCCGACACCAGCGCGTACTCGTCGAGGAGCTGCTCCAGTTTCGCGAGGTCGCCGTAGGTGTCGGCGCGGGCCATCGGCGGCACGAGGTGGTCGACGATCGTGGCGTGTCCGCGGCGCTTGGCCTGGGTGCCCTCGCCGGGGTCGTTGACGATGAACGGGTAGATGAGGGGCAGGTCACCGAGCACGGCGTCCGGCGCGCACCCGCCACTCAGCCCCAGCCCCTTGCCCGGCAGCCACTCCATCGTGCCGTGCTTGCCCATGTGCACGATCGCGTCGGCGCCGAACCCGCCGTCGGACGACGAGTTCTCCAGCCACCGGTAAGCCGCCATGTAGTGGTGCGACGGCGGCATGTCCGGGTCGTGGTAGATCGCGATCGGGTTCTCGCCGAAGCCGCGCGGCGGCTGGATCAGCACGACGACGTTCCCGAACTGCAGGGAGGCCAGCACGATGTCGTCGCCGTCCACGTAGAGGGAGCCCGGCGGCTCGCCCCACGTCTCCAGCATCCCCTCGCGCAGAGCGGGGTCGAGCTTGTCGAACCACGCCCGGTAGTCGGCGAGCGGTACGCGGGCGGGCGCGGCGGCGAGCTGGTCCTCGGTGAGCCATTCGACGTCGTGACCACCGGCGGCGATGAGCCGGTGGATCAGCTCGTCGCCGTTGTCGGGGTGCCCTTCGACGACGTACCCGGCGTCCCGGAGCGTGTCGAGGAGCCGGATCGCCGAGGCGGGGGTGTCGAGGCCGACCGCGTTGCCGACCCTGGAGTGCTTGGTCGGATAGGCGGTGAAGACGACCGCGAGCTTCTTCTCCGCGTTGGTCCGGTGCCGCAACCGGGCGTGCCGCACGGCGATCCCGGCGACGCGCGCGGCCCGCTCGGGGTCGGCGACGTACACCGGCACGTCGTCGGGTCCCTGCTCCTTGAAGGAGAACGGGACCGTGATGAGCCGTCCGTCGAACTCCGGGATCGCGACCTGCATCGCCGCGTCCATCGGGGACAGAGCTGCGTCGGACGCCTCCCAGGCGGCCTTCGACGTGGTCAGGCACAGACCCTGCAGGAAGGGGATGTCGAGGGTCTGCAGCGCGCTGATGTCCCACGCCTCCTCGTCACCGCCCGCGGACGCCTCGGAGGCGTGCGCGCCGCCGGCGGCGAGGACGGTGGTGATCAGCGCGTCCGCCCCGTCGATCAGCGAGTACAGGCCGGACCCGGCGCCGCGCAGGGAACCGCTGTAGATGGGCAGGGCGTTGGCGCCCTTGGCCTCGATCGCGTCGCAGAGGGTGTCCACGAAGGCGGTGTTGCCGCTCAGCTCGTGGGCGCGGTAGTAGAGCACGGCGACGGTCGGCCGGTCCGCGGTGATCACGGGATCGCCGTGGACCCCGTACTCCGGCATCCCGCGCGGCGCTTCGAAGCCCTCGCCCGTGAGCAGCACGGTGTCGGAGAGGAAGCGGGTCAGCTCGGCCAGGTTCTCCGAGCCGCCCTCGACGAGATAGCGCAGCGCCTCCGCGACGACACCGGCCGGCACGGACGACTCGGCCATCAGCTCCGCGTCGGGCACGGCCTCTCCGCCGAGCAGCACGGTCGGGATGCCGGACGCCTTCAGGAAGGCGAGCCCGTCCTCCCAGGCGCGCTTGCCGCCGAGCAGCCGTACGACGGCGATGTCAGCGCCCTCGACCAGTGCGGGAAGCTCCTCCGTGACGTCCACGCGGGTCGGATTGCCGATCCGGTACGCGGCGCCGGAGGCACGGGCCGCCAGCAGATCCGTATCGGCGGTCGACAACAACAACACTGTGCTCATGCGGGTGCTCCCGGTGGAATGAAAGGCAGTCCTGTCGGCGCGCCGGACTCGATGAGCCGCCACAGCGCGTCCGTGTCCGTGTGTTCCTCGATCAGATCGCCGAGCAGGTCCAGTTGCTCCTCGCGCAGCCTCGCGAACGACGTGTCGGCGGCCGGTACGAAGCGGCGCCCCGCGGCGGCGGCCACCTCGCGCAGGAAGGCGCGCCGGAAGCCGTCCGACTCCAGGGAGCCGTGCCAGTGCGTACCCCAGACCTGGCCGACCCGGCAGCCGTCCAGGCTGTGTCCGTCGCCATCGGAGATGAACGGCTCCCCGCCCGTCACCTGGGCGACCCCGTGATGGATCTCGTATCCCTCCAGAGGTTCGCCGAGAGCCTCGCCGACGGGCCGGGTGAGGGTCTTCTCCCGCGCGAACCGCACACGTACGGGGAGGAGTCCGAGCCCGTCGACGGCGCCGGCCCTCGACTCGACCTCGTCCTCGATGTGTTCGCCGAGGAGCTGGAAGCCGCCGCAGATACCCAGCACGGGGCGCCCCTCGGCGGCCCTGCGCACCAGGGCGTCGGCGAGGCCGCGCTGCCGCAGCCACTCCAGGGCCCGGACCGTGCCCCGGGTGCCGGGTACGACGACCAGGTCGGCGTCGGTCAGCTCCTCGGCCCGGTCCACGAACCGCACGACGACGCCCGGTTCGGCGGCGAGGGCGTCGAGGTCCGTGAAGTTGGACATCAGGGGGATCGCGCAGACGGCAACCCGCAGGATGTCCTCGCCGACGGGGGCGGTCACCTCGGACTCCCGCACCGAGCCCCGTAGAGAGACCCTCAGTCCGTCCTCCTCGTCGATGCCGAGCCCGTGCCGGAAGGGCAGGATGCCGTAGGTGCGCCGCCCGGTGAGCCCGTGCAGCATGTCGATGCCGGGTTCGAGCAGGGAGACGTCCCCGCGGAACTTGTTGACGAGGAAACCGGCGACGAGCTCCTGGTCCTCGCGCGACAGCAGGGCCACCGTCCCGAAGAAGGAGGCGAAGACGCCGCCGCGGTCGATGTCGCCCACCACGAGCACGGGCAGCCGCGCGCCCCGTGCGATCCCCATGTTCACGATGTCCGTCCGCCGCAGGTTGATCTCGGCGGGACTGCCCGCCCCCTCACAGATCACCGCGTCATACGTGCCCCGCAACTCGGCCAGACAGTCCAGCACGGTCCCGAGCAACGCCTCCTGGCGGCCGCCGTGGTAGCCGCGCGCACTCATCTCGCCCACGGGCTTGCCCATGAGGACGACCTGGCTGCTGCGGTCGCTGCCCGGTTTGAGCAGTACGGGGTTCATGAGCGCGGTGGGCTCCACGCGGGCTGCCTGCGCCTGCATGGCCTGCGCGCGCCCGATCTCGGCGCCCTCCCGCGTCACGAACGAGTTCAGCGACATGTTCTGCGCCTTGAACGGCGCGACCTTGACGCCGCGGCGCGCCAGCCACCGGCAGATCCCGGCGGTCACCACGCTCTTGCCCGCGTCGGAGGTGGTACCGGCGACGAGCAGTCCGCCACCGAGCCCCCCGCCCGGGCCCGTGCCCTGTCCTCCGCGTCCTCCGCCCAGTCTCCCGCTCATGACGTACGCCCTTTCCTGGTGAGCGATGTGACGAGCAGCCGCCCGGCGACACCGGCGCCCAGCGCGAGCAGGCTCACGCGGCCGGAGAGCCGGACGGACCGTTCGATGTCCCCGACCCGCACGGCCCGCCCCGGACCGTTGAGGACCGGCCGGTGCTCGACCCGTCCCGCGTACGAGAGCGTGCCGCCGAGCCGCACACCGAGCGCCCCCGCGAACGAGGCCTCGACGGGTCCGGCGTTGGGGCTCGGATGCTTGGCGGCGTCCGTACGCCAGGCGCGGACCGCTCCCCGTGGATCACCGCCGGCGACGGCCGCGAGGGCTGCCGTCAGCCTGGCCCCGGGCCATCCCGCGAGGTCGTCGAGCCGCGCCGAGGCCCAGCCGTACCGCCGGTGGCGGGCCGACCTGTGTCCGACCATGGCGTCCAGCGTGTTGACGGCCCGGAACCCCACCAGACCGGGTACGCCCGCGACCGCGCCCCACACCAGGGCGCCCACCACGGCGTCGGAGGTGTTCTCGGCGACCGACTCGACGACGGCCCGGGCGATCCCGTCGGCGTCCAGTGCCTGCGGGTCCCGCCCGCACAGATGCGGCAGCCGCTCGCGGGCCGCCTCGATGTCCCCGGCGGCCAGTGCCCCGCCGACGGCCCGGGCCTCCCGCCCGAGGGAGGTCCCCCCGACGACGGCCCACGTGGCGGCGGCGGTCAGTGCGACGGACGCGGCACGAGAGGTGCGGACGCAGCGGTCGGCGGCCAGGCCGAGGGCGACGGCGCCGCCCGCGCACACGGCGGTGTGCAGCGCGCCCCATCCCCGGTGGTCCCGCCACAGGACCCGCTCCACGGCTCCGGCGGCACGGCCGAACGCGGCGACCGGATGCCCCCGGCGGGGATCGCCGAGCAGCAGGTCACCGAGGAGGCCGGCGGCGGCGCCGTACGCGAAGTCGCGATCGGCACGCACCGGTTCAGCCCGCCGCTACGTAGGGCGTGACCCTCGTAACCCTCTTGACTCTCGTAACCCTCGTGCTGGGCACACTGGTCCACAACAGGCGGCCGCGCATGGCGATTTGTCCTCACTCAGGGTGTCCACGCCCTGGTTCGACGAGACCGACGACGAGAGTTCCTGGCTCCCGGGGGATGGATTCCCCGGTAACAGTGGCGGGACCGCGCCGGATTCGCACCGGCTTCCTCTTCTGCCGTCGTACATGGCCCCGGCAGTCCACCACGGCCCGAGAACACCAGTCAACTTGCTGTTGACCTGCGAAGGGAGAGTGTGCTGAGGCCCACATCCACCAGCAGGCTCTCTTTGCGGGCTGGTTGTCGCCCGCGTGGATTCCCCCGCCGGAGAGGGACTCTGGACGACAGGCTTGCGATCACCGTGTGTGACGTGCGGTACGAAGAGGAGGAATTGCGCCTGCCGGACTCGTTCGACGTCCCGTCGGGCGCGGACATGCGTCCGCCCTGCCGGGACCGCGGGTGAGGCGGCCCCGACAGGGCGGACGGTGATGCTCGGGTGTACGGCCGGCTCGACGGCCGTACCGGTCAGGCGACGATCAGATAGATCCCGTACGCCACGGCCGCCGCGCAGGCCGCGAAGCAGGCGTAGGCGCCGGTGACCGCGAGGGTCGCCGAGTCGCCCTGGGAGGCGGCCGACTCGCGCTTGGAGAGGCCGACGATGCCGAGGGTGAAGAGGCCCACGAGGGCGACGGTGGCGATGAGGCTGACTCCGAACACGGAGCCGAGGGCTGCCCAGTCGATCTTCATGAGGTTGGTTCCTTACACCGTGGCCGGACGGGCGGGCTCGGCGTCCGGGCCCGGGATGGTGGTCTTCAGTTCGTCGATCGTGGTGACCGTGCCCGTGCCCGTGGGAGGCGGGGTGACCGCGGCGATCGCGGTGGTCACGACGCCGGCGGGCTCGTCGTTGACGTTGTCGACGGTGACGGGCTGGCGGCGGGACAGGGTCCAGATGACCCCGGAGCCCGCGATCAGCAGCGCGCCGGTGAGGACGATGCCCCAGGTGCCCTGCTTGGTGAGGAACTCGGCGCCCGCGCCGACCAGGCCGGCGGCCGGGAGGGTGAGGCCCCAGGCGATGAACATGCGGGTCGCGGTCGACCAGCGGACGACACCACCCTTGCGGCCCAGGCCCGAGCCCATCACGGCGCCGGAGCAGGACTGGGTGGTGGAGAGGGAGAAGCCGAGGTGCGAGGAGGCCAGGATGACGGTCGCGGCACTGGTCTGGGCGGCGAAGCCCTGCGGCGGCGCGAGATCGGTGAGGCCCTTGCCCATGGTGCGGATGATGCGCCAGCCGCCCAGGTAGGTGCCGAGCGCGATGGCGATTCCGGCCGAGACGATGACCCACAGGGGAGGATTCGACCCGGGCGAGAGCACACCGCCGGTGACCAGGGCGAGGGTGATGATGCCCATGGTCTTCTGCGCGTCGTTCGTGCCGTGGGCCAGTGAGACCAGCCCCGCGGAGGTGATCTGACCGGCGCGGTAGCCCTTGGAAGTCGCCTTCTCGCCGGCCCGGTTGCTGATCCTGTACGTCAGCCGGGTGGCGAGCATCGCGGCGAGTCCGGCCACCAGGGGCGCGGCGACCGCGGGGATCAGGACCTTGGTGATCACGGTCGCCCCGTTCACCGACGACCAGCCCGCCGACATCACCGCGGCGCCGATCAGGCCGCCGAAGAGGGCGTGGGACGAGCTGGAGGGCAGACCCAGGAGCCAGGTCAGGAGATTCCACAGAATGGCGCCGACGAGCGCCGCGAAGATCACCTCGGTGCGGAGGCCCTCTTCGTTGACGATGCCGCCGGAGATGGTCTTGGCGACCTCCACGGAGAGGAACGCACCGACGAGGTTCAGCACGGCGGACATGGCCACCGCCGTCTTGGGCTTCAGAGCGCCGGTCGAGATGGTCGTCGCCATCGCGTTGGCAGTGTCGTGGAAACCGTTCGTGAAATCGAACACGAGAGCGGTAACGATCACGATTCCGAGGAGGAGCGTGATGTGTTCCATTTACCCAGGCTTCTGTTGGACGACAGTGGCACGGCGAACGTAAGCAACCTGGATGAACGGAAGATGAACTGGGCCGGGCGGTGGAGTGACTCCATAGGGGTGCTGCCACTCCGCTTGTGTCGAAGTGGCGGTGAGGGCCCTCGAACAGAGGCGGAACGGAAGGATCCGCTACCCCTGGAGCAATTCCGCCCTGCAGTGCCTTCGCCCGAACGGAGCGGTTGCGGCCGACTGGCAGGATCGCCGCATGGCTGAGCAGCGGCGGGACACGGGAGACGGACGGGGCGCGGGAGACGGACGGGACGCGGGGGAGACGGGCGCGCCCCGGGCGGGGGAGGCGCTGGAGCGGGCGTGGGACGACCTCGTGGCGACAGCCCGCCGGACGGTGACCGACGGTCTGGTCGTCGGCACGTCGGGCAACGTGTCCGTGCGCGTGGGCGACATCGTCCTGGTCACGCCGACCGGGGTCCCGTACGACCGGTTGACGCCCGAGGATCTCTGCGGGGTCTCCCTCGACGGCCGGCGCGTGCTCGGTTCACTCGTTCCGACGAGCGAACTGCCCATGCATCTCGCCGTCTACCGCTCCACGGGCGCGCGCGCCGTCGTCCACACCCACGCCGTGCACGCCACGGCCGTCTCGACGCTCGTCACCGAGCTGCCCCTCGTCCACTACATGACGGCCGCTCTCGGCGGGCCCGTCCGCGTCGCCCCCTACGCCACCTATGGCACGGAGAAGTTGGCCGAGAACATGCTCCGGGCCCTGCGTGACCGCACCGCCTGCCTCCTCCAGAACCACGGCACCCTCACCCACGGCGCCACCCTCGCCCTGGCCTACGACCGAACGGCCCAGCTCGAATGGATGTGCCGCGTGTGGCTCACCGCGTCGTCCGTCCCGGGCCGCACGCCCACCCTCCTTACCGGGGACCAGGTGGCGGAGGCGGGGCAGCGGCTGAAGGGCTACGGCCAGCCGTAGCACCCGGTCCCCGGCCGGGGGAATTCTGAGTGGGGTGGCGCACCCCTGCCGCCCTTCCACTGGCCGACGGCGGGCTCCGTCAGGAGACTGGACCCGTGCGCACCGTGAAGCCGACGACCGCAGCCCTCACCACCGCCCTCACCGTGGCCGTAGCCGGCGCGGCCGGCATCGCAGCCGGCCGCTTCGCCGGCGACGCCGCCCTGAAGACGTCGCCGGGCCGGCCGCTGCCCACCGAACCCCGCCTCACCGTGCACGCCACGGCCGCGGGCCGGATCGTCCTGACCCGGGCTCTCGCCTCCCAGCGCCCGGGTGTGTACGGCCTGAGCGGCGACGGCAGTCACGCCGTGGTCGGCCCGCTCCTGACCGCCGCCCCGCACAGCGCCGACACGGTGGTGCGCCGCCTGGAGCGCGTCACCCACGGCACCCTGGAACCCGGCGACAAGGTGTGGTTCACGCCCGGCGTGCACGTCGGAGACCCGGGCGCGGCCCTGGGCCTCGACCACGCCGACGTGGAGGTCCCCGGCGAACTGGGCGCCTTGCCCGCCTGGTTCGTGCCCGCCGCCCGCGACACCTGGGTGATCACCGTGCACGGCCTCGGCACGACCCGCGAACACCCCATGAACGTCATGGAGTTCCTGCACCGCCATCAGTTTCCCGTCCTCGGCCTCGCCTACCGCGGAGACCTCGGCGCACCCCGCTCCCCGGACGGACTGAACCACCTCGGCGAGACCGAGTGGCGCGACCTGGACGCGGCCATCCGCTTCGCGGTGCGGTACGGCGCCGAACGCGTCGTCCTGTACGGCTGGTCCACCGGCGCCACCATGGCGCTGCGGGCCGCCCAGCACTCCGCGCTGCGCGACCGGATCTCCGGGCTCGTCCTGGACTCGCCGGTCCTCAGCTGGGAGACCACCCTGCGCGCCCTCGCCACGGCCCGCCGCACACCCGGCGCCCTGCTGCCACTGGCCGTCCGCGCCGCCCAGGGCCGAGCGGGCCTGGGCGGCCACCGCGCCGAGGGCGCCGCCGGCCCGGCACGGCTCACGGTGCCGACCCTCGTCCTGCACGGCCCCGACGACACCGTCGCTCCCTGGGGACCCGCACGCCGCCTCGCGGCCCGCCGCCCCGACCTCGTCACCCTGCACACGGTCCACGGCGCACCGCACGGCGCCATGTGGAACGCCGACCCGACCGCCTACGAAGAGGTCCTGCGCCGCTTCCTCACCCCGCTGATGTAATCCGCTGATGTAACCCCTGATGCAACCCCGCCGACGCAGCCGCTCCGGGTCCGGTCCCGGAGCTTCCGTTTAACCGTGTACCAGTGGGCGCGCACCCCTCAGGGGCTTGCCGGGAACCGGTGTGCCGGGCGCCTCAGCGGCCCCGGGCGGCATTCCGTTTGGGTTTTCGGACCGTCAACCGGAAGACTGCCCCCGTGACGTCCCGTATCCCGCGCGACTCCAGGCTCCGACTCGTCCGCCCGCGAACCCTGGCCGCCGCCCCCCGAGCGATGAACCAGAGGCCCGCCCGTCGACCCGCACCCCGCCCACCCGAGGGCACACCGGCACCGGCGGAACTCGCCCGCTTGGCACGCGCCGTACTCGCCGGTGCGGCCCGGGTCGCCCGCTGGGCCGACGCCACCCTGAGCCCCGGCCGGGACCGTGGCGCCACGGCTTCCGACGGCACACCCGACGGCAGTTCGAGGGGCAAGGGCACCCTCACCGACGCGACCGCTCGACGAGCCGCCACGGACCTGGCCCTGACCTCGGACCAAGTGCGGGCGGACTGGGACGTCGCACGGCTCGCGGGGCTCATCGAGGTGCACGGCGACATCGCGCGCCCCGGCTGGCGGCTGCGTGCCTGGAACCGTGACGACAGTGCCGTACTGCGCGGCTGGGTCGCCTTCTTCGACGCCTGGTCGATCGCCCACCCCGGCCCCGCCGGGCGCGAGCCCTCCGCCGTCGCCGAGGTCGTCTCGGCGATGCCGCAGGTCCTCTCCTTCCTCCAGCTGTCCGCGGGCCCCGTCCCCGTCCCGCAACTGCTCGACCTGCTTGAGCAGCGCGTCACGGAACTGCGCACCGAGCGCTGCGAGATCCCCTACGGACCGCAGCCCGACCCTGTCGAGAGCCCGGCCAGCCCGGCGAGCCCGGCCGAGGACACCCCGCTCGCCCCCCTTCTCGACTGGGCACTGCACGCCCTCGCCGGCGTCGGCGCCCTGACCTGCGCCGACGGCCAGGCCACCCTCACCCCGCTCGGCAGCTGGGCGGTCTGGGTCAAACTGGAGCAGATCTGCGTGGCCGCGCAGAGCCCTGCCGGGAACATCGAGCAGGGCGCCGAGGACATGCTCCGCGGCTGCGCCCAGCTGCGGCCCAACGCGGCCCGCGCCGAATACCGCGCCTGGCTGGCCGCCCGCCCCGTCGGCAGCGCCGTCACCGAACTCCTCGCCGCCGCCCGCGGTGAGGACGCCCTGTCGCGCGGGCTGGCCTTCGAGGCGCTGCGCGTGGTCGGCGCTCCCGCCGAGCCGGACGTCCGCGCGGTGGCGGACGAGACCCCCTTGCGTCCGTACGCCCTGCTGTGGCTCGCCGAGCACGACGGGCACGACCCCGAGGACGCCCACCTGGTGCTCACCCGCGAGGAGGCCACCTGGCTGTGGGTCGACACCGCCGCGGCCGTCGCCGACCACGGCGAAGCCCCGCTCCTCGTACGGCATCTGGAGTCCGCCGTGCAGGCGACCGTCCCCGCGCTCCTCGACGAGGTACGCGCGGTCGGCCACCCCCGCACCGTGCAGGTCCTGGTCGCCCTCGCCGCCGCCCACCCCGACCCGGCCCTCGCCAAGGCCGTACGCCGCGCCGCCTTCCAGGTCCACACCGGGGGAAACTAGTTACTAGTAACTAGGTAAGGGACCCCAGGAGGGGCAGGACCTCTGGGGAGGGCGGGTCAGACCCTGGTCTCCGGGGCGTACGTGCCGAAGCTCCAGATGTTGCCCTCGACATCGCGGGCCATGTAGTCCCGCGACCCGTAGTCCTGGTCCGTCGGGGGCATCAGAATCTCCGCCCCGTGGTCGACGGCCCGCTGGTGGTGTGCGTCCACGTCGTCCACGACGACGTACACCCCGGCGGGTCCCGCGCTCTTCATGGCCTCGTCGAAGCGGCTGCCGGTCCCCTTGGAGCCCACCATCACCGCGCCGTTGCCCTGCACCAGCTCGGCGTGCACCACCTTGCCCTCCTCGTCCTCGTACACCGACGCCTCCATGAAGCCGAACGCCTCCGTGAGCTGCCTGATCGCGGATTTCGCGTCCGCGTACAGCAGCGTCGGGCAGATGCTCGGGCGTCCGCTGTCCGTGCCTGCCATGCCGATCACTCCCTCTGTCCCGCTGCCCCGCCCCACTGCCGGGACAGTACTGAATGTGACCCGCCTCACAGTCTTGCACCAGCCACTGACAACGCCCGACCGCGTACGGCCCGTAAAAGTGGTTGCATCGCCCCGTTAGACTTGGGCCCATGGCCATTCTCCTCGTGCATTAGACGGCGTGAACGCCCTCAGCAGTCCAGCCCGTCGTCAACCCTGCCCAGGAGTTTGTCCGTGATTTCCGCCTCCGGTATCGAACTGCGTGCCGGCGCCCGCATGCTCATCGAGTCCGCCAGCTTCCGCATCCTCAAGGGTGACCGCATCGGTCTGGTCGGCCGCAACGGCGCGGGCAAGACCACGCTCACCAAGGTTCTCGCAGGCGAGGGCACCCCCGCCGCGGGCACCGTCGCCCGCTCCGGCGAGGTCGGCTACCTCCCGCAGGACCCGCGCACCGGCGACCTCGACATGCTGGCCGGCGACCGCATCCTGTCCGCACGCGGCCTGGACACCCTGATCCGCAAGATGCGCGAGAACGAACAGCGCATCGCGAACGGCGCGGGCGCCACTCGCGAGAAGGCCATGCGGCAGTACGAGCGCCAGGAGACGGAGTTCCTCACCAAGGGCGGTTACTCCGCCGAGGCGGAGGCCGCCACCATCGCCGCCGCGCTCAACCTGCCCGACCGGGTGCTCGGCCAGCCCCTCCATACGCTCTCCGGCGGTCAGCGCCGCCGTGTCGAGCTGGCCCGCATCCTCTTCTCGGACGCGGACACCCTGCTCCTCGACGAGCCCACGAACCACCTCGACGCCGACTCGATCGTCTGGCTGCGCGACTACCTGAAGACGTACCGCGGCGGCTTCATCGTGATCTCCCACGACGTCGACCTGGTCGAGACGGTCGTCAACAAGGTGTTCTACCTGGATGCCAACCGCGCCCAGATCGACGTCTACAACATGGGCTGGAAGCTGTACCAGCAGCAGCGCGAGGCCGACGAGAAGCGCCGCAAGCGCGAGCGGCAGAACGCCGAGAAGAAGGCCTCCGCCCTGCACTCGCAGGCCGACAAGATGCGCGCCAAGGCCACCAAGACCGTCGCCGCGCAGAACATGGCCAAGCGCGCCGACAGGCTCCTCGCCGGTCTGGAGGCCGAGCGGAAGTCCGACAAGGTCGCCAAGCTGCGCTTCCCCGATCCGTCCCCATGCGGCAAGACCCCGCTGATGGCCGAGGGCCTGTCCAAGTCGTACGGCTCCCTGGAGATCTTCACCGACGTCGACCTGGCCATCGACAAGGGCTCCCGCGTCGTCATCCTCGGTCTGAACGGCGCCGGCAAGACGACCCTGCTCCGCCTCCTCGGCGGCGCGGAGAAGCCCGACACCGGCGAGGTCATCGAGGGCCACGGCCTCAAGCTCGGCTACTACGCGCAGGAGCACGAGACCCTCGACCCCGAGCGCACGGTCCTGGAGAACATGCGCTCCGCCGCCCCCGACCTCGACCTCGTCCAGGTCCGCAAGACGCTCGGCTCGTTCCTGTTCTCCGGCGACGACGTCGACAAGCCGGCCTCCGTCCTCTCCGGCGGAGAGAAGACCCGCCTCGCGCTCGCCACCCTCGTGGTCTCGTCCGCGAACGTCCTGCTCCTCGACGAGCCGACGAACAACCTCGACCCGGCCAGCCGCGAGGAGATCCTCGGCGCGCTGCGCACCTACAAGGGCGCGGTCGTCCTCGTCACCCACGACGAGGGAGCCGTCCAGGCGCTCCAGCCGGAGCGGATCATCCTGCTGCCCGACGGCGTCGAGGACCTCTGGGGCTCCGACTACGCGGACCTGGTGGCCCTCGCCTGAGCGGTTCGCTGAGCGGTCCGCGGTGTTTGATCGTTTGACTGATCCACTTCGTATGGATCATTCGGCCGATCCGTGATCCATCATCTGAGTGAGATCTCCTCGTACCGAGGTGTGTCCTACATGCATTTCGCGGCCGGGCCCTTCGTCCCCGAAGGCCCGGCCGTCGCGCGTCGCTGACCTGGCCCTTCGTCCGCGATCTCGCTCGGCGGTGCGGACGGACGGCGGATGGAATGTGGGATTCCGCTCGTGGTGACGGGGTTCCGCGGCACAAGCTCGTCCTACCGACCTTGCCGAATGGGTGGCCAGGACGCTCTTGAGGGGTGATCATGAGAAGTCCAGAGCGCACTTCCGCTGAGGAGGCACGGGTGGCCGAGACTCTGAAGAAGGGCAGCCGGGTAACCGGCGCCGCGCGCGACAAGCTCGCGGCAGACCTGAAGAAGAAGTACGACTCCGGTGCGAGCATTCGAGCACTGGCCGAGGAGACCGGCCGCTCGTATGGCTTCGTGCACCGGATGCTCAGTGAGTCGGGTGTCACGCTTCGAGGGCGTGGCGGAGCGACGCGGGGCAAGAAGGCCGCGTCGGGCTGAAGCCGGGCGGCTACTCGTTCTCGATGGTGGCCACCCGGTCGGTTCTTTGACCAGCCGGGTGGTTACTGTGCAGTCACTTAAGGGTGCTCTTCCATGGCACCCTCTCTGACCGCACCCATCGGAGGCGTGCCCATGGCTTCGTTCGACCCGCTGCTCGACAAGGACGGCGTACGGCTCACCGTCGACGACGCGATCGCCACGGTGACGCTCACCAACCCGGCCAAGCGCAACGCGCAGAGCCCCGCTCTGTGGCGGGCGCTGGCCGAGGCGGGCCGGCTGCTGCCAGGCACCGTCCGCGTGGTGGTGCTGCGCGCCGAAGGCAAGTCCTTCTCCGCGGGGCTCGACCGGCAGGCGTTCACGCCCGAGGGGTTCGACGGCGAGCCGTCCTTCATCGATCTCGCGCGCGGTTCCGACGCCGAACTGGACGCGGCCATCGCCGAGTACCAGGGCGGTTTCACCTGGTGGCGACGGAGCGACATCGTGTCCATCGCCGCCGTGCAGGGGCATGCCATCGGGGCGGGCTTCCAGCTCGCGCTCGCCTGTGACCTGCGCGTCGTCGCGGACGACGTCCAGTTCGCCATGCGCGAGACCGGTCTGGGGCTCGTTCCGGACCTCACGGGCACGCATCCGCTCGTGGGGCTCGTCGGCTATGCCCGCGCGCTGGAGATCTGTGCGACGGGGCGGTTCGTGCAGGCCGAGGAGGCACAGCGGAGCGGGCTCGCCAATATTGCCGTGCCCGTCGATCAGCTCGACGACACGGTGGGCGAGCTGGCCGCGGCGCTGCTGGCCGCGCCGCGGGACGCCCTCGTCGAGACGAAGGTTCTGCTCCAGGGTGCGGTGGATCGTACGTACGAGGAGCAGCGGGTTGCCGAGCGGGGCGCTCAGGGGCGGCGGTTGCGGGATCTTGCGGGGCTTTCCGACTGATCCGGCTGAAGGGCCCTCGCGTCTCTAGAGGGCCGGGGTCACCGGAGCTACCGCTGTTACCAGTACCGCTGCCGACGGGCGGTCGGGAAGCGACTGCGTGATGTTCGCCCGGACGGCCCTGGCCACGTCCAGCGTGCGCTCGGCCGTGTCGACCCTGATCTCCACGCGGACGTGGCGGCGGGGAAGAGCCGCGTCGCTGTGGCGCTCCTCGACCTGTGCCGTGCGGCTCAGGGCTGTCACACCCGGGACGGAAAGGGCGGCGGCCGCCACGCGGGACTCGTCCGTGCCGGACGAGGGCCGCCGCTCGTCAGGGTGTGACGAGGGCCGCCGCTCGTCAGGGCGTACGGCGTCGGGTTCGGCCGGCTCGGGAGCGTCCGCACCGTCCTCCAGCAGCCCCGTCACCCGTAGGTCCACTTCCGTGACCGTCAGCCCCAGCCGCTCCGTCGCCGTCGAGGCGAGGACAGTGCGCAGGCGGGACGCGGTCGCGGGAAGGGGGGCGTCCGGTGTGAGCGTCGCTGTGAACTCCGCGGTGACGCGCAGCGGGCCCGGTGGCAGCGCGCTCGGCGGTGGGGGTACGGCGGGCTCGGACGCGGCGTCCGGGTCGATGAGAGCCAGCCGCAGGGAACCGAGGCGTACGCCCGGCACCCGACGTACCGCACGGCGTAGCACCGAGGCGACCGCCGCCTCCGTGATCCATGCGCCGTCGCCCGGTCCGCCCAGGGGCAGCAGTCTGCCGAGGCCGAGCTGTTGTCGAATTTCCTGCGTCCATCGGTCCGCCGTCATTGCTCCAGCCTGCCGCATCCCCGGCGCGCGACCCGGTAACCGCACTTAATGTGGACGAAGAGGCCTACCGAAAGGGATGCACCGCGATGAGCGACATGACTCAGCAGAAGCGGCCGGAGAGCCCCGGGGCCGAGCAGCCGGACCAGTTGCACAAAAGGACCGGCGCGGCCAAACGAGGCGGTGGCGATCCGTCGACCCGGGGACGCACCACCATCGCCGACGGAGTCGTCGAGAAGATCGCCGGACTCGCCGCCCGCGACGTCCTCGGCGTGCACGCCATGGGCAGCGGGATCTCGCGCACGTTCGGCGCAGTACGCGACCGGGTACCGGGCGGCGGCTCGAAATCCGTCACCCGTGGCGTCAAGGCCGAGGTCGGTGAGGTCCAGACCGCGCTCGACCTGGAGATCGTCGTCGACTACGGCGTGTCCATCGCCGACGTCGCCCGTGACGTACGGGAGAACGTCATCGCGGCCGTCGAGCGCATGACAGGCCTTGAGGTCGTCGAGGTCAACATCGCGGTCAGCGATGTCAAGCTGCCGGACGAAGAGGACGAGGAACCGGAGAGCCGCCTCCAGTGACGCCGCACCGATGGCCCACCAGGCGCCTGTCGGGTGACCTGCTGAGTGGTCTGCCGTGTGACGGGTTGAGTGACTGGTCGAGTGACCTGCTGAGGAGCGCACCATGAGCATGGCCGTGATCGGCATGATCGCCGGAATGGCGCTGGGATTCGCCGGGTACTTCGGCGGGTTCGGTGCCTTCCTCCTGGTGGCGGCGCTGGGCGCCATCGGCTTCGTCGTGGGCCGCTTCCTGGAAGGGGACCTGGATCCCGGGGACTTTTTCCGCTCCCGCGGTACCCGCGACGACCGCCGGCGGTGACGCGCGTGTCCGGTGAGTCCGCCACGGCCCATGAGCCCGGAGAGCCCGGGGAGTCCAGCGAGTCCGGGGAGCCCCGTGAGTCCGGGGAGTCCGGTGAGCTCGTCGGGTCCGCCGGGGCCGGCGTCCGGCCCGGCAGCCCCGGCCGTGCCGTCGCGCCGGGCGAGCGCGGCGCCACCAGGATCGCCGACCGGGTCGTCGCGAAGATCGCCGCGCAGGCGGCGCGCGAGGCGCTCGACGCGCTGCCCCCCGACGCGGTGCCCCCGCACGCCACGGTCGTCGTACACCACGACCTCGCCCGCGTCCGGATCAGCCTCGAACTCGACTACCCCTGCGACATCGGCGGCCGGTGCGGTGCCGTGCGTCACCAAGTCACCCAGCGGGTAGAGGTGTTGGCGGGAATGAAAGTACCCGAGGTCGCCGTCCAGGTGGAGCGACTGCACTCCGTACGGACGCGCGGCGCGGTACAGGGAAGGACGCGATGAGCGAGCCCCAGGGCTTGGAGAGCACCCAACACCTGCCCGTCATCGAGAAGGCCGCCGAGAGCGAACTGGGCCAGTCCGCCTCCGCGGCGGAGTACACACCTCTGCCCACCCTCGACGACGCCGAGGACGGCAGCGGCCGGTTCTGGTCGGCCCGGCGGGTCCCCGCGGGAATCCTCGCGCTGCTGGTCCTGGCCACCGCGGGACTCCTGCTGTACGACGTCGCCGCCGTCCGCGCCGACCGGCCCGCCATGCACTGGCGCAGGTCCCTGGCCCGTGAACTCGCCGAACGGCCCCTCGACGACACCTGGGTGCTCGTCGGCGCCGGCGTCGCGACGGCCCTGGGCCTCTGGCTGCTCGTCCTCGCCGCGACCCCAGGACTGCGCGACGTCCTGCCGATGCGGCGCGCCCACCCCGACGTACGGGCCGGACTGCACCGGGACGCCGCCGCCATGGTCCTGCGCGACCGGGCCATGGAGGTGTCCGGCGTGCGATCGGTCCGGGTCCGCATGGGGCGCGGGAAGGCCGACGTCCGTGCGGTCGCGCACTTCCGTGAACTCGACGACGTACGCGCCGACCTGGACGCCACGCTCGCCGACGGCGTCAGGGGACTCGGCCTCGCCCGGCGTCCCGGGCTGTCGGTACATGTCGTCCGGCCTGGCCGGAAGGGGCGAGTGGGATGAAAGGGGTGAAAGGCGTGCTGAGGATCGTGAACCGGGTCCTGCTGGGTTTCGCGGGTCTGCTCCTGGTCGTGCTCGGCGGCTCCGTGCTCGCTGTCGGCCTCGGTGTGAACCCGCCCTCGTGGTGGATCCACGACGGGCGGCACGACGTGCTGCTGAGCGACGCCGACCGGGCGCGGTGGCGGGACGAGGGCTGGTGGTGGCCGACCGTCATCGCCGTGCTGGCCGTGGCCGTGCTGCTCGCCCTGTGGTGGCTGACGGCGGTGCTGCGGCGGCGCCGGCTCGCCGAGGTGCTCGTCGACACCGGCGACGGCGAGGGCGCGCTGCTGCGGGGGCGGGCCATGGAGGACGTACTGGCCGGTGAGGCGGGCGCGTTGGACGGGGTGCGAGGGGCGCGGGTGTCGCTCGCCGGGCGTCGCAGTGCCCCCGAGGCGCGGGTCTGGCTGCTGCTGGAGCCGCACGCCGGCCCAGGGGAGACCCTGCACCGGCTGACGACGCAGTCACTCGCCCACGCGAGGGACTCGGCCGGCCTCACCTCCCTCCCGGCGGAGGTGCGCCTGCGCGGAGCGAAACACGGCCCGGAAAGGGTCACCTGAGGACGCGCCCGTTTTCAGGGCCCGCTCTCAGAGCAGTCCGCACGACGAACCCCGGGTTCAGAACCCGTGCCGTGCACCCCCGTCGACCGGCACCATGATGCCGGTCAGATAAGACGCCGCGGGCGACAACAGGAACGCGGCCGTCCGGCCGAACTCCTCCGGCGTCCCGTACCGCCGCAGCGGAATCCGCGCCTCGTTGGCCGCCCGCGCGGCAGCCGGGTCGGCGGAGTACCCGTCCAGCTCACGTACGCGATCGGTGTCGATCCGGGCCGGGAGCACGCCGACCACACGGATGCCCCGCGGGCCGAGTTCGTCGGAGAGGGACTTGGCGAACCCGGCGAGCCCGGGACGCAGACCGTTGGAGATGGTCAGGCCCGGAATCGGTTCGTGCACCGAGCCGGAGAGCACGAAGCCGATGACCCCGCCCTCGCCCAGCTCGGCGGCGGCCGCGCGGGCCAGCCTGACCGCGCCGAGGAAGACGGAGTCGAACGCCGACTGCCACTGCTCGTCCGTGTTGTCGGCGACGAAGCCGGGCGTCGGGCCGCCGACGCTGATGAGGATGCCGTCGAAGCCGCCGAAGCGCTCACGGGCGGCCGCGATCAGGCTCTGCGGGGCCGTGGCGTCGGCGTTGTCCACGGCCACGCCGTGCGCGTTCGGGCCGAGCGCGGTGGCGGCCTCGCCCACCGTCTTCTCGTCGCGCCCGGTAATGATCACCTTCGCGCCGTCGGCGACGAGTTCACGCGCGGAGGCGTGGCCCAGGCCGCGCGTTGCTCCGGTGACGACGTAGACGCGGTCCTTCAGTCCAAGATCCATGGCCCCTATCCTGCCTCGTCTCCTGCCTCGTCCGGATCGGGTACCCCAGCTTTCCCCTCGTCGCCGAACAGGGCAAGGGCGGTGCCCACCAGACCGATGTGGCTGAACGCCTGCGGAAAGTTGCCGAGCTGGTGTCCGGCCACGGGGTCGTACTCCTCGGCCAGCAGCCCCACGTCGTTGCGGAGCGCGATCAGCCGCTCGAACAGGTCGAGGGCTTCCTTCGTACGGCCCGTCAGATGCAGCGCGTCCGCGAGCCAGAACGAGCAGACGAGGAACGAGCCCTCACCGCCCGGCAGCCCGTCGACGTCCTTCAGGCCCGAGCCGCCCACGTCCGAGCCGTGCGGCTTCGCTCCGTACCGGCCCGAACCGTGCGGCTTCGCCGCCTGCTGGTCCGAGCGGGGCGGCTCCGCGTCGTAGCGGTGTACGAAGCCGTCGCGGGCGAGTTCCGCGCGCACCGCGTCGACCGTGCCGACCACCCGTGGATCGTCCGGCGGCAGAAAGCCGAGGCGGGGGATGAGCAGCAGCGCGGCGTCCAGTTCACGGGAGCCGTAGGACTGCGTGAACGTGTTCCGCTCCGGGTCGTAGCCGCGCTCACACACCTCGCGGTGCACCTCGTCGCGCATCGCGCGCCACTTGTCCACGTCGCCGTCCAGCCCGGGGTTCTCCTCCAGGGTGCGCACGGTGCGGTCGGCGGCCACCCAGGCCATCACCTTCGAGTGCACGAAGTGCCGGCGCGGCCCGCGCACCTCCCACAGTCCCTCGTCGGGCTTGCGCCACGCCGAGTGCAGGAAGTCCATCAACGCCTGGTGCAGCCGCCACATGTCCGGTTCGACCGGCAGCCCCGCGTGCTGTGCCAGCGTGAGCGAGTCGATCACCTCGCCGTACACGTCGAGCTGCAGCTGCCGTACGGCGTCGTTGCCGATCCGCACCGGCGCCGAGCCGCGGAAGCCGGGCAGCCACGCCAGTTCGTACTCGGTGATGCGCCGCTCGCCCGCCAGGCCGTACATGATCTGCAGGTCCGCCGGATCCCCCGCGACCGCGCGCAGCAGCCAGTTGCGCCAGGCCTCCGCCTCCTCCTGGTAGCCGCACGCGAGCAGCGCGCCCAGCGTGAGAGTGGAGTCGCGCAGCCAGCAGTAGCGGTAGTCCCAGTTGCGCACCCCGCCGATCTCCTCGGGCAACGAGGTCGTGGGGGCGGCGACGATGCCGCCGCTCGGCGCGTACGTGAGGGCCTTGAGGGTGATCAGGGAGCGGACGACCGCGTCGCGGTGCGGCCCGTCGTAGCGGCAGCGGGCCGCCCACGCCTGCCAGTCGGCGACGCTGTGCGCCAGCGCCTCGTGCGGGTCGACGAGGGCGGGGCGCGGCTCGTGCGAGGGATGCCAGGTCAGGACGAAGGCGACCTGCTCGCCCTCGGCGACCGTGAACTCCGCGTGCGTACCGAAGTCCTCGCCCCAGGTGTGCACCTCGGGTTCGCTGCGCAGCCACACCGAGTCCGGCCCCGCCACGGCCACCCGGTGGCCGTCCGACCTGCGGACCCACGGGACGACCGAGCCGTAGTCGAAGCGCAGCCGCAGTGTGCTGCGCACGGTCACCCGGCCCCTGAGGCCCTCGACGATCCGGACGACATCGGGTGCGCGGTCGCGCTGCGGCATCAGGTCGGTGACGCGTACCGAGCCCTCCT
The DNA here is from genome assembly GCF_040651415.1 of Streptomyces sp. NPDC048484. Lineage (NCBI taxonomy): Bacteria > Bacillati > Actinomycetota > Actinomycetes > Kitasatosporales > Streptomycetaceae > Streptomyces > Streptomyces sp. NPDC048484. The sequence continues at coordinate 47,902 of NZ_JBEZJY010000038.1, read as the reverse complement.
CGGTGTCCCACTCGGTGTCGAGCACGAGCGTGTCCGGCCGGTACGCCCGGCGTGTGCAGGTGTCCGATCCTTTTGGCGCCATCCGCCAGTGTCCGTTGTCGTCGTCCCCCAGCAGTTTCGCGAAGCAGGCCGCCGAGTCGAACCGGGGCAGACAGAGCCAGTCGATCGATCCGTCCCGCCCGACCAGGGCGGCGGTCTGGTGATCGCCGATGAGCGCGTAGTCCTCGATGGAAGGGTGCACGTGTGCCGGGTTCCCGGGGCATCGGGTGATCAATCCCGGGGCACGGCGTGTCCGGGTTCTGACGCCGACGGTCTGACGCCGGCGGTCAGACGACGGCGGTCAGACGACGGCGGGCTCGGCCGCCGGTGTGGACTCGGCCTCGGCGGCCTCCAGGCGGTCCCGGCGCTCGCGGCGGACCAGAACCACATAGCCCACGGGGACGCCCGCGGCGAAGAGCCACCACTGGACCGCGTACGCCATGTGGGGGCCGATGCCGCTGTGGTCGGGCTCCGCGATCAGTTCGGGGCTGTCGCCCTTCGGCTCCGGCGCGGTCAGCGCGACGTAGCCGCCGAGGACCTGTTTGCCGAGGGACTCCGACTGCTGCTCGCTGTTGATCAGCATGACCATGCGGTCGGGAAGACCGCGTACGTCCTTGATGCCGCTGTCGGCGGTCGTCTCGTCGGCCATCAGCCGGCCGGTGACGGTGGTCTCGCCCTTCGAGGGCGCGGGAATCCTCGGGAACTCGGTCTGCGCGCCGTCCGCGGGGATCCAGCCGCGGTTGACCATGAGGACCCGGCCGTCGTCCAGGACGAACGGTGTCAGTACGTGGAAGCCGACCTCCTCGTCGGAGTTGGTGCGGCGGCGGACCACGACCTCGTCGGCGGTGTCGAAGGTGCCCTTCGCGGTCACCCGGCGGTACAGGTCCTTGTGCGCGACCGTCCGGCCCGGCGCGGTGAGCGACTCGGCGGGGGCCGGTTTCGCGGCCAGCGAGTCGGAGATCACCTGGTTCAGCGCGACCTTGTGCTCGTGCCGGTGCAACTGCCAGAAGCCCAGCTCGATCATCGTCGGGATGAGCGCGAGCATGATGAGGGTGAGGATCACCCACTGCCGGGACAACAGGAAGCGGTACACCCCACGACCGTACAACCGGGTCGTGGGGTGCGTTCGATCGGGTACCGGGTCACACCCTGTCGATGATCCCCACCTTTCCCTCCGCCCGGGAGCAGTGGGCGCCGCAGTACCAGTGCCCCTCGACCTCGACGCCCTGCCCGATGATCTGGACGCTGCAGTGCTCGCACAGGGGTGTCATCCGCTGGATCGCGCAGGAGAAGCAGTCGAAGACGTGCACCGCTCCCTGCGCGTGAACCTCGAAGGTCATTCCGTAGCTGTTGCCGCAGACTTCACATGTCGCCATGCGCCACAGGGTGGGCCGTCGCCGCGGTCCGGGCGAGGCGGCGCCGGGCGAGTCGCGCGGCAATCACCCGTCCGCACGGTCACCTCTCCGCCGTCCGTACGGTCACTTCTCGGCTGCCGGTTCCGCTGCCGGTTCCACGTTCCCGAGGAGCTGCCCGAACGCCGCCTCGTCGACGACCGGGGTGCCGAACTGGCGCGCCTTGACCACTTTGGACGTACCGGAGTCCGGGTCGTTCGTGACGAGCAGGCTGGTCAGCCGGGACAGGCTCGTCGCGACATGCAGACCGGCCTCGACGGCGCGGTCCTCCAGGAGATCGCGCTCGACCGAGGTGTCCCCGGAGAACGCGATACGCATGCCCTGTTTGAGCTGCCTGCCCGGTTCGTACCGTCCCGGATTCGGGTACGGGCAGGCGGGCCGCTTGCGTGAGGGGCGCCAACTCCCCGACGGGTAGCCGCCGGAGGAGTAGCCGGACGAGTAGCCGCTGGACTGCCGTCCGACGCGCGGCGCCGCCCGGTCCGTCCACTCCGTCAGCGGCAGGCATTCGAGGAGCGGCAACCGTACGCCGTCACGCGCGGCGGCCCGCAGGCTGGGCCGGAACGCCTCGGCGAGCACACGCGCGTCGTCCAGCGCGTGGTGTGCGCGCTGCTGTACGACGCCGAAGTGCGCCGCGAGCGACTCCAGCTTGTGGTTGGCCAGCGGCAGGCCCAGCTCCTTGGACAGCGCGATGGTGCACAGCCGCTGACGGACCGGCGCCTCGCGCTGCGCGCGCGCGTACTCCCGGGCGATCATCGACCAGTCGAAGACCGCGTTGTGCGCGACGAGCACCCGGCCCTGGAGCCGGGCCGTGAACTCCTCGGCGATCTCCGGGAACAGGGGCGCCCCTTCGAGCACGTCACTCGTCAGACCGTGGATCCACACAGGGCCCGGGTCCCGCTCCGGGTTGACCAGCGTGTACCAGTGGTCCTCGACCTCGCCACGCGCGTCCAGCCGGTAGACCGCGGCCGACACTATGCGGTCGTCGCGGGCCAGTCCGGTGGTCTCCACGTCGACGACGGCGTATCCCGGTGGATACGCGGCCGGCCATGGAGTGGCGGACGGTGCGGTCTGACGGTCTTCGAGCATGGTCACTGAGGATAAGGGGCGCGACTGACAGTCCTGTCCCCGGAGTCCGGACCCGAGCATTTGTGCTGCATGCCTATGGACCATTGCCGCGCCCGATGCGACTGTGCTGCGCGCCTGGAACACACAGAGACGCGAAGCGCAGACAGACGAAGGACTGACAGACGAAAGACAGACGAAAGACGGACGAAAGACAGGGACGCGAAGGGCGGTACGGCATGGCACGCGTACGGTACGGCGCGCGGACCGAGGCGGAGACCGCCGCCGCGCGCACCGCGAACTCCCGGCTCCCCGACATCTGGTCCACCGGCGTGGTGGCCGTCTGGGAGAGCGACCCGGACGCGGTCGCGGCGGTCCTGCCGCCTCCGCTCAAACCCACCGGACGTCCCCTGGTCCGGGTGAACATCAGCAAGGTCGACCTGCCCGGATACCCCCTGGGCGCGGGCTCGTTCGCGGTCGCCGCCGCACACGACGGGGTCGAGGGCTGGTATCCGCTGGTCATGCCGATGACGCATGAGCGCGCCCTCATCGGCGGGCGCGAGGTCTTCGGCGAGCCCAAGAAGCTGGGCGAGGTGACGGTCGAGCGCGAGGGCCTCGTCGTGCGCGCCGCGCTCGCCAGGCACGGCATCGAGTTCGTGGAGGTGCGCGGCGCGGTGAGCGGGCCGCTGCCCCTGCCCGAGCCGACGCGGAAGACCGACTTCTACTTCAAGTTCCTGCCCGCGGTGGACGGTTCGGGCTTCGACGCCGACCCCGTCCTCGTGCACTGTGTGCGCAACGAGAAGGCGCGGAAGCTGGAGCGGATCACCGGTGACGTCGTCCTGCGGGAGTCGATGTACGACCCCGTCGCCGACCTCCCGGTCCGTGAACTCGTCGGTATCACGATCGGCGAGAAGACGACGGACCAGAAGGGAACCGTCGCCGAACGTGTCGACGCGCAGGCGCTGTTGCCGTACATCCACCAGCGGTACGACGATCCGCAGCAGATCCACGACGGCCCTCCGGAAGGAAGTGCCTGATGGATCTGCGGGAGGGACAGGTCGCCGTCGTCACGGGCGCGGCGAGCGGTGTCGGGCTTGCCATGGCACGGCGGTTCGCGGCCGAGGGGCTGAAGGTCGTCCTCGCGGACGTGGAGGAGGGCGCCCTGGAGAAGGCCGCCACCGGGCTGCGCGAGGACGGAGCCGTCGTGCACGCGCGCGTGGTGGACGTCGGGGAGCGCGAGGAGTTCGTCGCGCTTGCCGAGGAGACGTACGAGAGGTTCGGCGCCGTGCACGTCCTGTGCAACAACGCGGGGGTCGGTTCGGGTGCCGAGGGCCGGATGTGGGAGCACGACCCGAACGACTGGAAATGGGCGTTCGCGGTCAATGTGTGGGGTGTCTTCCACGGCATTCAGGCCTTCGTGCCGCGGATGCTGGCCGGCGGCGAACCCGGCCACGTCGTCAACACCTCGTCCGGCGACGGTGGCATCGCGCCGCTGCCCACCGCGTCGGTGTACGCCGTCACCAAGGCGGCCGTCGTGACGATGACCGAGTCCCTGTACGCGCATCTGAGGGCGGAGCACACGCGCGTGGGGGCCTCGGTGCTCTTCCCCGGGCCGCACATGCTCCGTACGGGCCTGTGGGAGTCGCACCGCAACCGGCCGCAGCGATACGCCAAGCAGCGGCCCCGCAGGACGCCGTACCGCAGCCTCGACCAGTGGGAGGCCGCGATGCGGAAGGCGGGGAAGGACGTGCGGTTCACGCCGGTCGAGGAGGTCGCGGGCCTCGTCGTGGACGGCGTCCGCGCGGACCGCTTCTGGCTGCTGCCCGAGAGCGAGCACAGTGACGCGCAGATCCGCGCGCGGTCGCAGTCGATGCTCGACCGCGCCGATCCGGCGTACCTGGAGAACTTCATCCTGGACTGACTGGACTGACTGGATTCACTGGACTGAACTGGACCGACTGGACTGAGGAGTCGCTGTGGCCTCTGCGACAGAGCCCTATCTGATCATCTCCTCCGACTGCCACGCCGGGCTGCCCACCGAGGAGTACCGGCCCTATCTGGACGCCCGTTTCCACCGGGACTTCGACGAGTTCCTCGCGGGACGCGACCGCCGCCGCGAGGAGATGACCCGCCTCGGCATCCGCAACGAGGCCTTCGCCGACAAGTGGTTCCACGACAACGAGGAAGGTCTGCGCGGCGGCTGGGACTCCGCGCAGCGCCTCAAGGAACTGGACGGCGACGGCGTGGCGGCCGAGGTGGTCTTCCCGGACGCCGACGCGGTGGACAGCCGGACGGCCGCACCCTTCGGAGTGGGACTCGGGCTCTCCGGCGACCACGACCCCGACCTGGGCATGGGCGGCGCGCAGGCGCACAACAGGTGGCTCGCCGAGTTCGTCGGCGAGAACCCCGAACGGCACTGCGGGGTGGCCCTGTTACCCGTCACGGCACCCACCGACCGCGTCGTCGCCGAGATCCACCGTGCCAAGGAGTCGGGGCTCGGCGCCCTGATGATCCCCTCCATGTGGGTCGACAAGGAGCCCTACCACGACCGCCGTTACGACCCGGTGTGGGCCGCGGCGGCGGAGTGCGGGATGCCGGTGATGACCCACTCCGGGGCGGCGCCGCGCCACGAGTACGGCGACCACCTCGGCATCTATGTGAGCGAGGTGACCTGGTGGCCCGCCCGGCCCCTGTGGTTCCTGCTCTGGTCCGGCGTCTTCGAGCGGCACCCCGGGCTCAGGTTCGGCGTGGCGGAGTCGGGATGCTGGTGGCTGCCGAACCTGCTCTGGTTCATGGACCGGCTCTACCTCGGCGCGCACGGCGGCAAGAAGCTGTCCCCCTTCGCGGAGCTGCGGCGCCCGCCGCACGAGTACCTCGACCGCCAGGTGTTCATCTGCGCGACCAACACCAAACGCCGCGAGCTGGCCCAGCGGTACGAGATCGGGGTCGACAACATCCTCTGGGGCAGCGACTTCCCGCATCCCGAGGGCACCTGGCCCGACACGCGCGCGTGGCTGTCGCGGACCTTCCACGACATCCCGGTGACGGAGACCCGCCGGATGCTGGGCCTCGCGGCAGCGGAGGTCTTCGGCTTCGACACCGGGAAACTGGCTCCGCTCGCGCGCCGCATCGGCCCGACCCCGGCCGAACTCGGCCAGTCCGAGGACCAGACGGCGGTAGAGGCGTCCTGGGCGCGCTCGCGCGAGGTGGGCCGCCACTGGCTGACGGACCACGACTTCCCGGTCCTGGGGGTGGCCCCGTGAGCCCGGACCTGATGGACAGTCCGAACCACCCGAACCACCCGAACCACCCGAACCACCCGGACCGCTCAGACCACCCTGGTCACCCGGGTCACCCGGAGCGCTACACCGTCATCTCGGCCGACTGCCACGCGGGAGCCGACCTCCTGGACTACCGGCCGTACCTGTCGAAGGCGTTCCACGACGAGTTCGACGCCTGGGCCGCCACGTACGTCAACCCGTACGAGGACCTGGTGGCCGACACGGCCGACAAGAACTGGAACTCGGAGCGGCGCCTGGCCGAGCTGGAACAGGACGGGATCGTCGCCGAGGTCGTCTTCCCCAACACCATCCCGCCGTTCTTCCCGTCCGGGTCCCTGATGGCGCCGGCGCCGACGGCCGGGGAGTTCGAGCGGCGCTGGGCCGGCCTGCGCGCCCACAACCGCTGGCTGGCGGACTTCTGCTCTGCTGCCCCCGGCCGCCGTGCGGGCGTCTTCCAGATCCTCCTGAACGACGTCGGGGAGGCGGTGAAGGAGATCAGGTGGGCCGTCGCGGCGGGCCTCAAGGGCGGGCTGCTGCTGCCCGGCACACCGCCGGGGTCAGGGCTTCCCGAGCTGTACTCGTCGGCGTACGACCCCGTCTGGGCGGTGTGCGAGGAACTGGACGTCCCCGTGAACCACCACGCGGGCTCGGCCTCGCCGCCGCTCGGTGAGGAGCCCGCGGCCCGGGCGGTCTTCATGGTGGAGACGACCTGGTTCTCGCACCGCGCGCTCTGGCACCTGATCTTCGGCGGCGCCTTCCGCCGTCACCCCGGCCTGAAACTGGTGCTGACCGAGCAGGGCTCGGGCTGGATCCCCGGGGTGCTCGACATGCTGGACTACTACCACGGCCGCCTGGTGGCCGCGGCCTCGAAGGCGGCCACCGCCGAGTCCAAGTTCGGCGCGGGGCTGGCCGCTTCGATGGGCAAGGGGCCCTCGCAGGTGTGGCGGGACAACTGCTTCGTCGGGGCGAGCTTCATGCGCCCCCACGAGGTGCCGCTGCGGGACCGTATCGGCCTCGACAAGATCATGTGGGGCAGCGACTACCCGCACGACGAGGGCACGTACCCCTACAGCCGGGAAGGCCTGCGGATCGCTTACGCGGGCCTGCCACGCGAGGAGATCACGGCGATGACGGGCGGGAACGCGGCCCGGGTGTACGGCTTCGACCTGGACCTCCTGGACGCTGTCGCGGCCGAGGTCGGCCCCACGACGCGGGAGATCGCCGAACCGCTGGGGGAGCCTCCCGCGGACGCGACGAGTCCGGCGTTCGCCCGGGGAGGCTCGGTACGGGTCTGGTGACGAGTCCGGCGGAACAGCTCACCGAACCGGACGGGCCGGTCCTGCGGTCCCCTGGCGGAGGATTTGGCGGAGATCACCAACAAGTAAGCGCGTACCGCAGGTAATACTTGTGGGTAACAACGTCTGGCGGGGCGGACCGGCCGGTTCTACGGTGCACACATGCCGAACCTGCCCGATGTCGTGCTGTGGTCGATACCCGCCTTTGTGCTGCTCACCGTGGTGGAGATGGTGAGTGTCCGGATCCACCCGGACGAGTCCGCCGCGGGATACGAGACGAAGGACGCCGCCACGAGTGTCGGCATGGGCCTGGGCAGTATCGCCTTCGACCTCCTGTGGAAGATCCCGATCCTCGCCGTCTACACGGCCATATATGAGCTGACACCACTGCGCGTGCCCGTCCTGTGGTGGACCGTGCCACTGATGTTGCTGGCGCAGGACTTCTTCTACTACTGGTCCCACCGTGGGCATCATGTGATCCGCGTCCTGTGGGCCTGTCACGTCGTGCACCACTCCAGCGAGAAGTTCAACCTCACCACCGCGCTGCGACAGCCCTGGACGACCTGGACCGTGTGGCCGTTCTACCTGCCCCTCATCGCCCTCGGTGTCCATCCGGCGGCGCTCGCGTTCTGCTCGTCCGCGAACCTCGTGTACCAGTTCTGGATCCACACCGAACGCATCGACAAGCTGCCGGGGGCCTTCGAGTCCGTCTTCAACACGCCCTCGCACCACCGGGTCCACCATGCCTCCCAGGGAGGCTATCTGGACCGTAACTTCGGCGGGATCCTGATCGTCTGGGACCGCCTCTTCAAGTCGTTCGTCCCGGAGACGGAGCGGCCGGTGTACGGGCTGACCAAGAACATCGACACGTACAACCCGATCCGGGTCGCCACGCACGAGTACGCCGCCATCGCCAGGGACCTGAGAGCGGCGGGCAGTTGGCGCGAGCGGGCCGGGCGGGTGTTCGCAGGGCCGGGCTGGCAGCCTGCGGTACCTGCTACCGCCCCCGCGCGGGGCGCCTCTCCGGAGACACGGGCCGCCTCTCCGGAGACACCCGTCACGGAACCCGCCGCGTGAACCCACGCCACGCGCGCGTGGCGCTCGTTCTCTTCGGCCTGGTGAGCGTCGTGGACCTGGTCTCCCTGGCCATCGGCCACGACACGGGTCACACACTGGCCAAGCCCCTGCTGATGCCCCTGCTCGCCGTCCACGCGTACCTGCGCGGCGGGCCCGGACTCCTCGTCGGCGCCCTGCTCCTCGGGTGGGGCGGCGACGTCCTGCTCCTTCTCGACGCCGAGCCGGCCTTCGTCGCCGGGATGGCGTCCTTCGCGGCGGGCCATGTGTGCTACCTGCTGCTCTTCGCGAGGCGCGTCGGGAAACGGACTCGACACGACGCCGCACGTGCCTCTCGAAGCACCGCTCCACGCACCTTTCGACGCACCGCTCCTCGTGCGCGGGCGGACTCCCTCACGGCCGCCGCGTACACCCTCGCCCTCGCCGCCACCGTCACCCTCCTGTGGCCGGGGCTCCCCGCGGGACTGCGCGCCCCCGTCGCCGTTTACAGCCTGCTGCTGACCGCGATGGCGTACGGCGCCACCCGGCTCGGGCCCGTCGCGGCTGCCGGGGGCGCGCTGTTCATGCTGTCGGACACCCTCATCGCGACCGGCGTCGCCGAGTGGCCGCAGCCTCCACGGCCCGACCTCTGGATCATGCTCACCTACCTCGCGGCGCAGTACCTGCTGACCAGAGTCGTCCTCGTTGACCGGCCGGCCCTGTCGCTCACCAGCGGATCGGCACCGGCACCGCGGTGAGCACGGCCGAGACCGCCACCACCAGGCCCAGCGCCACGACCTCCGCGCGCGCGGGGGAGTAGGCGGTGAGCGGGTCGGCCGCCCGGTGCAACCGGCGGCGGGCCCACAGCGCGAGGGCGGCGACGGCGACCACCAGGAGCACCTTCGCGAGCAGGGTGCGCCCGTACGCCGTCGTCGTCAGCTGGTCCAGGACCGTGCCGGGCGGCATCCGGCGCAGTGTGCTGCACACCCCCGTCGCGGTGATCACGGCGAGCAGAACGGCCGCCACGCGCGCGTAGAGACCCAACAGCGCGGCGCCCTCTCCGGGAGCGGTGTGCCGCCACCGGAGCAGCGTGCGCAGAACGTACAGCAGCCCGCCCGCCCACAAGGCCGCGCAGGTCACATGAACGAGCGTCAGGCCCGAGCCGATCAGCGGGCTCTGCTCGGTCGTCGGATGCGCGCGCAGCGCCTCCGCGACGGCTATCGCGGCCAGCGGCCACACCTGGGCGGCCGGGCGGCGTGACAGGGCGCACAGGCCCATCACGACGAACGCGTTGACCTCCAGGAGCGCGAGCGCGCCGTCGCGGGACTGGTAGAGCCCACCGATGTCCATGTCGGAGGGACTGCGCGGCACGAGGTTCCCGGTGGCCACCACCGAGGCGAGACCGAGCGCGGCGAGGAAACCGGCGGCGGCCGCGGCCGGGGCCCAACTGCGCGGCGCGTCCTCCCGCGGCGTTCCGGGCACCCGACGCGCCAGGCGGGCGACGAAGACCTCGCCCGCCGAGACGCTCACCGCCGCGAACAGCACCGCCCGCAGCAGTGCGATCCCGCCCACCCCGGGCGCGGCGGCCTCGCCGGTGTCGCGCAGCACAACGGATGGCCCGAGCAGGGGTATCAGCGTGGCCAGGGACACCAGGGCGACGACGGTGACGGAACGCTGGACGGCGGCCGCGCTCACCCGGGGCGCGCCCGCCTCGCCACCCGTGCCGGCAGTCGGTCCTATCGAACTCACCTCAAGATCTTCACCAGTCGTCCCAGGCCCGGGCGAGTCCGGGAAAACAACTGGTGGAACGGCGTTCCGCCCGCTCTACGGGCATTTTGCCCATTCATACGTTTCCAGACGCCCCGTGACTCATGTCCAGCGCGGGGAATCCGAATCCCAGGGCCGTCCGTCCACCAGAACCGCGACAGCGGTGCGACAGAGGTGCGACAGAGGTGCGACGGGGTTGAGAGAAGGGGCCGGGCAGCACACGGCTGCCCGGCCCCTTCAAACGGTGCCTCTCAGGTGGTGACCCTCAAGCGGTGCGCCCTACTTCGTCACCGCGTCCAACGCGTCCGCGGTGCCCCAGCCGTAGAAGCTGTTGCGGTTCTTCGAGCCCTCGCAGACCGCGTCGACCTTGCCGTCGCCGTCGATGTCGTACGGGTCCGTGCACGGTGTGGCGTCGGCCTCCGCGTACAGCAGCGCCTTGACCAGGGCCGCCGAGGCGTGCGGGTGCGTCGACTTGATGAGCGCGGCGACACCCGCGACGTGCGGCGACGCCATCGACGTACCGGCCATGTAGCCCCACGAGCCGCCCGGCAGCGGGCCGAGGATCAGACCGCTGGTGGCGGGCGGGGCCGGGGTCTGGAAGCGCGTCGAGTCGCCACCGGGGGCCGCGATGTCGATGACGCCCAGGCCATGGTTGGAGAAGGACGACTTGATGCCCTTCGCCCCGGTCGAGGCGACCGTGACGACACCCGGCAACTGGGTCGGGATGTCGAGGCACTCGGACGGGTCGATGACGCGATCCGTCGGAGTCGAGTCGTTCGGCGAGGTCGAGTCGGCGATCTCGTCGGAGGCGAGGTCGTAGTTCTCGTTGCCCGCCGCCGCGACGTTGACCGTGCCCTTCTTCTCCGCGTACCGCGTCGCCCGGGTGAGGGCGTCGACGAGCGCCTTCTGGTCCGGGTCGTTCTTGCAGTTGAAGTACCACGGGTCGGTGTAATAGCTGTTGTTCGTGACGTCCACGCCGTGCTCGGCCGCCCACATGAAGCCGCACACGACGGCCTCCGTGTAGAAGAAGCCGGCCGTCGTGGAGACCTTGATGCCGGACACCTTCACGCCGGGCGCGACGCCCGTGACGCCGACACCGTTCTTCGCGGCGGCGATCTCGCCCGCCACGTGCGTGCCGTGCGGGCTCTCGGCGGCGCTCGGCCGCCAGGCCCCGTCGGTCGTGTCCGGCTTGCCCGACACGCAGTTGACCGACGCCTTGCGGTCGAAGTTCGGTGCGATGTCGGGGTGTGTGTCGTCGACGCCGGTGTCGATCACGGCGACGGTGACCTTCTTGCTCCCGAGCGTCTTCTCGTGGGCCTTGTCCGCCTTGATGGCGGGCAGGTCCCACTGCAGCGGCTCCAGCGGGTCCTGTCCGGCCGCGGCCTCGACGTCCGCGACCTCCTCCGAGGTGAGCACCTTCGGGGTGCCGACATCGGTCGTGGACTGCGCGGGCAGCGGCGCCGTACGCGTCGAGCCCGCCGACTCCACACCGCGCACCTTGCGGATGGTCTTGGCGAAGTCGGCGTTCGACGAGTGGACGACGATCACGCCGATCCGGTCGTACGACGTCACGATCGTGCCGCCGGCCTTGGCGATGGCCTTCGTCACCTGGGACTTCACCTTGGAGGAAGTCCCGTGTCCGGCGCGGATGTTGACGACGTAGCTCAGCGGGGTGGCCTCCGCCGAGATCCGCCCGGCCACGTCGGCCGTGTCGGCGGCCGGAGCCGGAGCCGCGGACGCGTTGACGTTCGGCAGGAAGGCGAGAGCCGTGGCCATGGCCATTCCCAGCGGGATGGCTATGACGCGGCGCGAGCGCGTAGTGGGCGCGGTCATGCTGTCTCCAGTTCGTTTAGCGAGTTGTGCGGGTTGTGCGGGCTGTACGTGCCGTGCGGGCCATGCCGGCCGTGTGGGCCGTGTGGGCCGTGTGGGCCGTGCCGTGCGGGAGGCCCCGTCGAACTCGGGCTACTTGACAGCCTTCAGCGCGTTGACGATGCCGAAGCCGTAGAAGCCGTTCACGCGCTTGCCGCCCTCACAGGTGGCGTCCTGCGTGCCGTTGCCGTCCTGGTCGTAGGAGTCCGGGCAGCCGGGGTTGTCGGCCTGGGCCTTCAGCAGCGCCTGCAGCTGGGCCGGGCTCGCCCACGGGTGCTCGGACTTCAGCAGCGCGGCGACGCCCGCGGCGTGCGGCGACGCCATCGAGGTGCCCTGCAGGAAGCCGTACTGGTTGTTCGGCATCGTGGAGAGGATGCGGCCGTTCTTCGACGGGGTGTCCGGGATCTGGTAGAGCCGGTCACCACCGGGAGCGGCGATGTCGATGACACCCTTGCCGTACGTCGAGTAGTACGACTTGAGGTTCTGTACGCCGGTCGCGCTCACCGTGACGACACCCGGCAGCTGGGTCGGTACGTCGTAGCACTCGTGCGGGTCGATCGTGCGGGTGACCGGCGTCGAGTCGTCGGGGCTCGTCTCGTCGACGATGGCGTCCGAGTCCAGGTCGTGGTTGGAGTTGCCGGCCGACGCGAGGTGCAGGGTGCCCTTCTTCGTGGCGTACTGCTGGGCCCGGTTGACCGCGTCGACGATCGCACGCTGGTCGGGGTCGTCCATGCAGTTGTAGAGCCACGGGTCCACGTAGTAGCTGTTGTTCGTGATCTCGACGCCGTGGTCGGCGGCGAACACGAAGGCGCAGACAACGCTCTCCGGGTAGAAGAGACCGTTGTCCGGGTCGCTGACCTTGATGCCGGAGACCTTCACGCCGGGCGCGACACCGGCCACGCCGATGCCGTTGCGCGCGGCAGCGATCTCACCGGCCACATGCGTGCCGTGGTAGTCCTCGGCGGTGTACGGGCGCCAGGCGCCCTCACTCGTGTCGGCCACGCCGCCCACACAGTTCGCGGACTGCCCGGCGGAGAAGTTGGGGGCCAGGTCCGGGTGCGTGTCGTCGACACCCGTGTCGATCACGGCGACCGTGACCTTCCTGCTGCCCGGGTTGATCCGAGAGGCCTTGTCGGCGCCTATCGCGCGCAGGTCCCACTGGTCGGCCTCAAGGGGCTCGCTCTCAGGGGTGGCCGCGGCCTTCACCTTGGCGGCCTCGGTGGCCGACAGGTAGTCGGCGGCGCCCTCGTCGGTCGTACCCGCCGCGGTCAGCGGGGTCGTACGGGTGGCACCGGCGGACTGGACGCCGCGCACGGCGCGGATCTGCGACCCGAACCCGGGGTCGGCCGAGTGGGCGACTATGACGCCGATCTTGTCGTACGTGGCGACGACGGTGCCGCCGGCCTGGGTGATCGCCGTCTTCACCGACCCGATCGTGCGATGGTCGGTCTTCGTGTTGACCACGTACGCGAGGTTCGGTCCGTCGGCCGCCGCGACGGCGGGGGCGGGCTGCGGTGCCGACTGCGGTGCGGCCGACGCGATGCCCGGAACGAAGCCGAGCGAGGTGGTGAGGGACAGCACGACGGGCACGGCGAGAGCGAGACGGCGTCTGGAACGCAGATGAGCCATGGGATCTCCACATCATCCGGAAACGGAACCGGCCCGAACACAGGTGGTACTCGGGCAGGTACATGACGGGGTGGTGCAGGGCGAAGTTATCGCCCGTCGTCCCTGGCCAGCAATGACTTACGGGGATGTCGTGCGAAACGCCGGAGACGAGTTCCGAAAGAAGTGACCGGAGTTGAACCGCGCCTCGCGCGGCGCCGTGACGTTGAGCAGGGAGCACGAGCACCGTCGAGCCCCCTGTTGGATCACGCCCGGGGGACCTAACATCGCCACCCGGCCCACGTGATCCACGTCACCGTGAGGTCAGAAATCAGCCATGCCCGTACCGAACCCTTCCCCCGATCCGGAAACGCCCCCGTCCGACCCGTCCGACGTCGCAACCGCACCCGCAACGCGAGGAGACTCCGTGGCCACCGACGCACCGCCCCCCTCGAAAGCCGAACCTCATCTCCCGTCCACAGCGGAGTTCGTAGAGGTGCAGGAGAGCGCCGAGTTCGGTGAACTGCGCCGCGCCCACCGCTCCTTCGCCTTCCCGCTGACCATCGGCTTCATCACCTGGTACCTGCTGTACGTCCTGCTGTCGATCTACGCGGACGACTTCATGGCCACCAAGCTGTTCGGCAACTTCAACGTTGCCCTCTTGCTGGGCCTCGCCCAGTTCCTCACCACGTTCCTCATCGCCTGGTGGTACGAGCGGCATTCCTCCACCAAACTCGACCCCAAGGCCGAGGCGATCAAGTCCCGGATGGAGGGCGGCGCATGAGCCCCGCGATCACTCAGGTTCAGCTCGCGCAGGCGCAGCTCGCGGCGGGAGAGGCCAGCGAGCACCGGCCGCTGATCATCTCCCTGTTCGCGGTCTTCGTCGTCGCCACCCTCGTCATCACCGTCTGGGCGGGCCGGCAGACCAAGAGCGCCGCCGACTTCTACGCCGGCGGCCGTCAGTTCAGCGCCTTCCAGAACGGGCTCGCCGTCTCCGGCGACTACATGTCCGCCGCCTCGTTCCTCGGCATCGCGGGCGCCATCGCCCTCTTCGGATACGACGGCTTCCTGTACTCCATCGGCTTCCTCGTCGCCTGGCTGGTGGCGCTGCTCCTGGTCGCCGAGCCGCTGCGCAACTCCGGCCGCTACACGATGGGCGACGTCCTCGCCTACCGCATGCGCCAGCGCCCGGTGCGTACGGCGGCCGGCACCTCCACGATCGTCGTCTCGATCTTCTATCTGCTGGCCCAGATGGCGGGTGCGGGCGTCCTGGTCTCGCTGCTGCTCGGCATCACCAGCGACGCCGGGAAGGTCGCCATCGTCGCCCTGGTCGGCGTCCTGATGATCGTGTACGTCACCATCGGCGGCATGAAGGGCACCACCTGGGTCCAGATGGTCAAGGCCGTGCTGCTCATCAGCGGCACCCTGCTCATCACCTTCCTGGTGCTGCTCAAGTTCGACTTCAACATCTCCGACCTGCTCGGTTCGGCGGCCAAGAACAGCGGCCAGGGTTCGGCCTTCCTGGAGCCCGGTCTGAAGTACGGGCTCACGACCACCTCCAGCATCGACTTCATCTCGCTGGGCATCGCCCTGGTGCTGGGCACCGCCGGCCTGCCGCACATCCTGATCCGCTTCTACACGGTGCCCAACGCCAAGGCCGCGCGTAAGTCCGTGAACTGGGCGATCGGCATCATCGGCGGCTTCTACCTGATGACCATCGCGCTCGGTTTCGGTGCGGCGGCCCTCATCTCGAAGACGGAGATCGTCGAATCCAACCCGGCGGGCAACACGGCCGCGCCACTGCTCGCCCTGCACCTCGGCGGCGTCGACTCGACCTGGGGCGCGATCCTGCTCGCCACGATCTCCGCGGTGGCCTTCGCCACGATCCTCGCGGTGGTCGCCGGTCTGACCCTGGCCTCGTCCTCGTCGTTCGCCCACGACATCTACGCGAACGTCATCAAGAAGGGCCAGGCCACCGAGAAGGAAGAGATGAAGGCCGCCCGCTACGCCACCATCGGCATCGGTGTCGTGTCCATCGGCCTCGGCGCCCTGGCCCGTGACCTCAACGTCGCCGGTCTGGTCGCCCTCGCCTTCGCGGTCGCCGCCTCCGCCAACCTGCCGACGATCCTCTACAGCCTCTTCTGGAAGCGGTTCACCACCCAGGGCGCGCTGTGGTCGATCTACGGAGGCCTCACCACGGCGGTCGGCCTGGTGCTCTTCTCGCCGGTCGTCTCGGGCAAGGCCACCTCGATGTTCCCGGACGTCGACTTCCACTGGTTCCCGCTGGAGAACCCGGGCATCATCTCGATCCCGGTCGGCTTCCTGCTCGGCTTCCTCGGCACCCTCCTGTCCAAGGAGGAGCCCGACGCCGGCAAGTACGCCGAACTGGAGGTCCGGTCCCTCACCGGAACCGGAGCGCACTGACCGTACCGAGCCCACTGGGGTACTGACCGTCACGCCGAGCGGCCGCGTCGTAGATCCCTGCGACGCGGCCGCGGTGCGTCTCGGTCAGTATCCCAGTGGGCTCGGGCCGCCCCTGTTGTCGGTGCTGTCACGTAGGCTCGCTGGTATCGGGTCGACTGACCGTTCGAAACCGTCCGGTCGTTCGAACCGTCCGGCCGTTCGAAGCTGTCCGGCCGTTCGGAACTGTCCGGTTGCCAGGAACTGTCGGTCCGTGTCGCGGTCCGTATCGAGGGAAGGGGCCCACGTGCTCATCGACACCTACGGCCGGGTGGCCACCGACCTGCGCGTCTCGCTGACCGACAAGTGCAACCTCAGATGTACGTACTGCATGCCCGAGGAAGGCCTGCAGTGGCTGGCCAAGCCCGACCTGCTCACGGACGACGAGATCGTCCGCCTCATCGGCATAGCGGTGACCCGGCTGGGCATCACCGAGGTCCGCTTCACCGGCGGCGAGCCCCTGCTCCGCCCCGGCCTGGTCGGCATCGTGGAGCGGGTGGCCGCTCTGGAGCCCCGCCCCCAGATGTCCCTGACGACGAACGGCATCGGTCTCAAGCGCACCGCGACCGCCCTGAAGGCGGCGGGCCTCGACCGGGTCAACGTCTCGCTGGACACGCTGCGCCCGGACGTCTTCAAGACCCTGACCCGCCGTAACCGCCACCAGGACGTCATCGACGGCCTCGAAGCGGCTCGCGCCGCGGAGCTGACGCCGGTCAAGGTCAATTCCGTACTGATGCCGGGACTGAACGAGAACGAGGCGCCGGACCTGCTCGCCTGGGCCGTGGAGCACGACTACGAACTGCGGTTCATCGAGCAGATGCCCCTCGACGCGCAGCACGGCTGGAAGCGCGAGGGCATGGTCACCGCCGGCGACATCCTCGCCTCGCTGCGTACGCGCTTCGAGCTGACGGAGGAAGGGTCCGACGAGCGGGGCTCGGCGCCCGCCGAGCGCTGGATCGTGGACGGCGGCCCGCACCGGGTCGGCGTGATCGCCTCGGTCACCCGCCCGTTCTGCTCGGCCTGCGACCGTACGCGGCTGACCGCCGACGGGCAGGTCCGCACCTGCCTCTTCGCCTCGGAGGAGACCGACCTGCGGGCGGTGCTCCGCTCGGACGCGCCGGACGAGGAGGTCGCCCGGATCTGGCGGCTGGCGATGTGGGGGAAGAAGGCCGGAGCAGGTCTGGACGACCCTTCGTTCGTGCAGCCGGACCGCCCGATGTCGGCGATCGGCGGCTGATCCGGCCGGGGGTCGGACACCGGCTCTCAGCCCGCGGGCGGTCCCTCCGCCGACTCCCATTCCTTCAGGGGCACGACGTCTTTGAGGAAGCCGCGTACGCCCAGGAACTTCGACAGGTGATCGCGGTGCTCCTCGCACGCGAGCCAGGTCTTGCGGCGCTCCGGCGTGTGCAGCTTCGGGTTGTTCCAGGCCAGCACCCACACGGCGTCCGCTCGGCAGGCTTTCGCGGAACAGATGGGAGACGACGGGGACGACGGTTCGGAACCGGGGACGTTCAGGATCACGTCCCCGACACTAGTCGAGTCGCAACGAGCCCCAAAAGGCGACGCCGAGCAGCCACGGGGGGAGCTGCCCGGCGTCGGTCTGTCGCTCCGACGGGGGATGCGGAGCGCCTACTAAGTATGTCACGGGTAACCCATGGCCCGGCAACGGAACAACGTGATTGATCTGAGCTTTTCTTGAGCTTGGCAGGGGGTTCTGATTCCGCTTTCTACCGGCTCCCCGCGCTCAGGCCCGCTCGTGCGGTTCGTCCCGCTGACGCGCGCCGGGATCGGCTGTGACGTCCTCCGGGACGGGTTCCGCGGCGCCGCCCGCGCGCGGCCCCGCGAGCATGGGACGGGTGGGCGCGGTCACATAGGTGGACGGCAGCGACGGCGCGTTCTCCCGGCCCGCGTTCGCGATCACCACGGAGATGTAGGGGAGCAGTATGCCCAGTACCAGCGCAACGACGGCGACATGCCGTTCGACGTTCCAGAGGGTGGCGGCGAGGACCACGGCGACCGTGCGGACGGACATCGAGATGATGTAGCGGCGCTGCCTGCCGCGTACGTCGTCGGTGAGCCCCTGTCTGGCTCCGGTGATCCGGAAGACCTCGACGTCGTTCTGCTTCCGCATCACGTTCCACCACCCGCCTGCATCGGACGCTCCCCGGCCCGTACGGGAAACAACGTTACGCCGCTGCCGGGCCGCCTACGAGGGCGGGGCGGTTCCGATCCGGGGGATCCGGGGTGGACGGCTGGGCCGTACCGCGTATGGCCGTGTCCGGCATGCGCCGTACGGCACACACGCCGACACTGGGCGTAATGCTCGAGCAGAGCCGTATAGGAGGTAGCCATGGGCTGGTTGTGGGCGATCATCGTGGGATTCGTACTGGGCCTGCTGGCCAAGGCGATCATTCCGGGCAAGCAGCACAGCCCGCTCTGGCTCACCACGATCTTCGGGATCATCGGTGCCGTCGTGGGCAACGCGATCGCCCGCGGTATCGGCATCGACCAGACGAGCGGCATCGACTGGGGCCGGCACGCCCTCCAGCTCGTCGCCGCGGTCGTGGTCGTCTTCCTGGGCGACATGCTCTACTCGGCGATGCGGGGCAAGAAGCAGCGGGCCTGAACGCATTGGCCTGAACGCAACGGAAGGAGGAGGGCGGGCCCGCCCTCCTCCTTCCGTTGCGTTCAGGCCTGTATGGAAGGCACTCCCTACGGAGCGACCTCCACGGCGGCAAGGTTCTTCTTGCCTCGCCGGAGCACCAGCCACCGCCCGTGCAGCAAGTCCTCCTCGCCGGGAACGGCGTCCTCGGACGCGACCTTCACGTTGTTCACGTACGCCCCGCCCTCCTTGACCGTCCTGCGTGCGGCGGACTTGCTGGCCACCAGCCCGACCTCGGCGAACAGGTCCACCACCGAGCCGGGCTCGGTGACCCGGACGTGCGGCAGCTCGGAGAGCGCCGCACTCAGTGTCGCCGCGTCGAGCCCGGCCAGCTCGCCCTGGCCGAAGAGCGCCCGCGACGCGGCGATCACGGCGGCCGTCTGGTCGGCGCCGTGCACCAGCGTGGTCAGTTCCTCGGCCAGCGCGCGCTGGGCGGCGCGGGCCTGGGGACGCTCCTCGGTCTGCTTCTCCAGCTCCTCCAGTTCCTCCCGGGACTTGAAGGACAGGATCCGCATGTACGTCGAGACGTCACGGTCGTCCACGTTCAGCCAGAACTGGTAGAACGCGTACGGCGCCGTCATCTCCGGGTCGAGCCAGACGGCGCCGCCCTCGCTCTTGCCGAACTTGGTGCCGTCCGCCTTGACCATCAGCGGCGTCGCGACGCAGTGCGCCTCGGCGTCCGGCTCCAGCCGGTGGATCAGGTCCAGGCCCGCCGTGAGGTTGCCCCACTGGTCGCTGCCGCCCTGCTGGAGCGTGCAGCCGTACCTCCGGTACAGCTCCAGGAAATCCATGCCCTGGAGCAACTGGTAGCTGAACTCCGTGTAGCTGATGCCCTCCTGGGACTCCAGGCGCCGGGCGACCGAGTCCTTGGCGAGCATCTTGTTGACACGGAAGTGCTTGCCGATGTCCCGGAGGAACTCGATGGCCGAAAGACCAGCCGTCCAGTCCAGGTTGTTCACCATCACCGCGGCGTTCTCGCCCTCGAAGGACAGGAACGGCTCGATCTGGCCGCGCAGCCGGGTGACCCAGTTGGCGACCGTCTCCGGGTCGTTCAGCGTGCGCTCCGCCGTCGGGCGCGGGTCACCGATCTGACCGGTCGCCCCGCCCACCAGGGCCAGCGGGCGCAGGCCCGCCTGCTGGAGGCGGCGCATGGTGAGGACCTGCACCAGATGCCCGACGTGCAGCGAGGCCGCGGTCGGGTCGAAGCCGCAATAGAAGGTGACGGGACCGTCCGCGAGCGCCTTGCGCAATGCGTTCTCGTCGGTGGACAGGGCGAACAGCCCGCGCCACTTCAGCTCGTCGACGATGTCCGTCACGGTTCTCGTGTCTCCTTGGATGATCTTCGGGCAGTCATGATTTTCGAGCAGTCATGATTCCTGGGCAGCCGGGCGACAAAAGACCGCGAGGCTGCCCATCGAGGTTAATCGAAGTCAATCGAGGTTATACGCCCTGACTGACAGAGCTCATGTTGAAGTCCGGCACGCGCAGGGCCGGCATCGCGGCCCTGGTGAACCAGTCGCTCCACTCGCGCGGCAGCGTCTTCTCCGTCCGCCCGGCCTGGGTCGCCCGACCCAGCAGGCCCACCGGCGACTCGTTGAACCGGAAGTTGTTGACCTCACCGGTGACCTCGCCGTTCTCCACGAGGTAGACACCGTCCCGGGTCAGCCCGGTCAGCAGCAGCGTCGCCGGGTCGACCTCGCGGATGTACCAGAGGCAGGTCAGCAGCAGCCCGCGCCCGGTGGCGGCGACCATCTCCTGCAGGGACGTGTCCTCGCCGCCGTCGAGGATGAGGTTGTCGATGCCGGGGGCCACCGGCAGCCCGGTCAGGCCCGCGCTGTGCCGGGTGCTCGTCAGGTGTTTCAGCTCGCCCTCACGGATCCAGTCCGTGGCCGTGAGGGGCAGGCCGTTGTCGAAGACCGAGGCGTCGTCCCCGGAGGAGTGCGTGAGCACGAAGGGGGCGCTTTCGAGCCCAGCCTCGTTCGGGTCGCTGCGCAGGGTCAGCGGCAGGTCGGTGAGCCGGTCGCCGACGCGCGTACCGCCGCCGGACCTGCTGAACACCGTCCGGCCCTCCGCCGCGTCCCGGGCCGCCGCCGACCACATCTGGTAGATCAGCAGGTCCGCGACGGCGGTCGGCGGCAGCAGCGTCTCGTACCGCCCCGCGGGCAGTTCGACGCGCCGCTCGGCCCAGCCCAGCCGGACGGCCAGCTCGGCGTCGAGCGCGGCCGGGTCCACATCCTTGAAGTCCCGCGTCGACCGGCCGGCCCACGCCGAGCGCGTACGGTCCGGCGACTTGGCGTTCAACTCCAGCGTTCCGTTGGGCTGGTCGTGGCGCAGGCGCAGCCCCGCGGACGTACCGAGATAGCTGGAGACGAGCTCGTGGTTGGCGAAGCCGTACAGCTCGCGTCCGCCCGCACGCGCGCGTGCGAACGATTCACCGAGCGCCGGGGCGAAGTCCGTGAAGACGGCCGACGAGGTCTCGGCGGGCGCGTCCGTGAAGTCGGGGGAGACGGGCACGCCCTCGACGAGCGGCTGCGCGTCCTCCGCCGGGCCGGCCCCGCGGGCGGCGGCCTCGGCGGCCCGCACCAGCGGCTCCAGCTCGTCCGCGGTCACGGCCGAGCGCGAGACGACCCCGGAGGCGGTGCCCTCGCGGCCGTCGACCGTCGCGACGACGGTCAGCGTGCGCCCGCGTGTGACGCCGTTCGTGGTCAGCGCGTTGCCCGCCCAGCGCAGGTTGGCGGTCGACCGCTCGTCGGCGATGACGACGCACCCGTCCGCCCGGGACAGTTCCAGAGCGCGCTCGACGATCTCGTGCGGCTTGAACGAAGTGGTGCCGTTGGGCACACGAGCGCTCATCGACCGGCCTCCTGGGTCGTGTTGAGGATGTTGACGCCCTTGAAGAGGGCGGACGGGCAGCCGTGCGAGACCGCAGCGACCTGGCCCGGCTGGGCCTTGCCGCAGTTGAAGGCACCGCCCAGGACGTACGTCTGCGGGCCGCCGAGGGCCGCCATCGAGCCCCAGAAGTCCGTGGTCGTCGCCTGGTAGGCGACGTCCCGCAGCTGGCCCGTGATCCGCCCGTTCTCGATCTTGAAGAACCGCTGGCCGGTGAACTGGAAGTTGTAGCGCTGCATGTCGATCGACCAGGACCGGTCGCCGACGACATAGATCCCGCGGTCGACACTCCCGATGAGGTCCTCGGTGGACATCCCGGCGGGATCCGGCTGGAGCGACACGTTCGCCATGCGCTGTACGGGCACATGGCCGGGGGAGTCGGCGTACGCGCACCCGTTGGACCGCTCGAAGCCGGTCAGCTTCGCGATCCTGCGGTCCAGCTGGTAGCCGACGAGCGTGCCGTCCTTCACCAGGTTCCAGGACTGCCCGGCGACACCCTCGTCGTCGTACCCGACGGTCGCCAGCCCGTGCTCGGCGGTGCGGTCACCGGTGACATTCATCAGCTCGGAGCCGTACCGCAGCTTGCCCAGCTGGTCGAAGGTCGCGAACGACGTCCCGGCGTACGCGGCCTCGTAGCCGAGCGCACGGTCCAGCTCGGTGGCGTGGCCGATGGACTCGTGGATGGTCAGCCACAGGTTGGACGGGTCGACGACCAGGTCGTACACGCCCGCCGTGACGCTGGGCGCCCGCATCTTCTCGGCGAGCAGTTCCGGGATCCGCTCCAGCTCCGACTCCCAGTCCCAGCCGGTGCCCGTGAGGTACTCCCAGCCGCGGCCGACGGGCGGCGCGATCGTACGCATCGAGTCGAACTCGCCGATCGACTCGTCGACGGCAACGGCGGTCAGCTGGGGATGCAGCCGGACCCGCTGCTGGGTGGTCACGGTGCCCGCCGTGTCCGCGTAGAACTTGTTCTCGTGCACTGTCAGCAGCGAGGCGTCGACATGGCTGACGCCGTCCGCCGCGAGGAGCCGCGCACTCCACTCGGCCAGCAGCCCCGCCTTCTCCTCGTCCGGCACGGAGAAGGGATCGATCTCGTACGAGGAGACCCACGTCTTCTCGGCGTGCACGGGCTCGTCCGCCAGCTCGACCCGCTCCTGCGAGCCCGCCGCCTTGATCACCTGCGCCGACAGCTTGGCCATCGCCACGGCCTGCGACGCCACCTTCGCGGCGGCGTCCATCGTCAGATCGACCCCCGACGCGAACCCCCAGGTCCCGCCGTGCACCACCCGCACCGCGTACCCCAGGTCCGTGACGTCCGAGGACCCGGCGGGTTTCGCGTCCCGCAGCCGCCAGGACGCGCCGCGGACCCGCTCGAACCGGAAGTCCGCGTGGTCGGCGCCCAGCGCCCTGGCCCGCGCGAGCGCCGCGTCCGCGAGAGCCCGCAGCGGCAGTGCCAGGAATGACTGATCGACCTCGTGTGCCATGAGCGGCCTCCCCTTCTCACCGTCGTCGATATGTCTCGCAGTGAATCATGCAGCGCCGACACCCCGGCTTCCAGCGGAATCACGCCAGGCAAGGCGACGTATGAGGCTGTGGTCAACGCCGACGGCGAGAAGGTGAACACCTGCAACCGCAGTCCGCGCCGAGGGGCTGCCCGCACACGCCCCGGGCATGGCTGACTGAAACAGCGCGTCCGCGGGGTGCGCCGACTGTAGGGATCCGACAGCACGCGGGGTGAGCCACTGTCGGTGCCCGATTCTCCGCACGGCCGACCGTACCGATAGGTTTTCGAGGTACCAGACCGGCAATCGAAAGGGTGATCCGTTGAGCCGCTCGGTTCTCGTCACCGGAGGAAACCGGGGCATCGGCCTCGCCATCGCCCGCGCTTTCGTCGACGCGGGCGACAAGGTCGCGATCACGTACCGTTCGGGCGAGCCCCCCGCCGCCCTCACCGAACTGGGCTGCCTCGCGGTCAAGTGCGACATCACCAACAGCGATCAGGTGGAGCAGGCCTACAAGGAGATCGAGGCCGAGCACGGCACGGTCGAGGTGCTCGTCGCCAACGCGGGCGTCACCAAGGACCAGTTGCTGATGCGGATGTCCGAGGAGGACTTCACGTCCGTCCTGGACACCAATCTGACGGGCACCTTCCGGGTCGTGAAGCGCGCCAACCGCGGCATGCTGCGCGCCAAGAAGGGCCGCGTCGTCCTCATCTCCTCGGTGGTCGGCCTCCTCGGCTCGGCGGGGCAGGCGAACTACGCCGCCTCCAAGGCCGGCCTGGTCGGGTTCGCGCGCTCGCTCGCCCGTGAGCTCGGCTCGCGCAACCTCACCTTCAACGTCGTCGCGCCCGGCTTCGTCGACACCGACATGACCAAGGCGCTCACCGACGAACAGCGCGAGGCCATCGTGAAGCAGGTGCCGCTCGGCCGGTACGCGCAGCCCGAGGAGATCGCCGCGACCGTGCGGTTCCTCGCCTCGGAAGAGGCCTCGTACATCACTGGAGCCGTCATCCCCGTAGACGGCGGACTGGGAATGGGTCACTGATCACCATGAGTGGAATTCTCGAGGGCAAGCGCGTCCTGATCAGCGGTGTGCTGATGGAGTCGTCCATCGCCTTCCACACCGCGAAGCTGGCCCAGGAGCAGGGTGCCGAGATCATCCTGACCGCGTTCCCGCGGCCCACGCTGACCGAGCGCATCGCCAGGAAGCTCCCCAAGCCCACCAAGGTCATCGAGCTCGACGTGACGAACGACGAGCACCTCGGGCGGCTCGCCGAGGTCGTGGGTGCGGAGCTGGGCAGCCTCGACGGCGTCGTGCACTCCATCGGCTTCGCCCCGCAGGACGCCCTGGGCGGCAACTTCCTGAACACGCCGTTCGAGTCGGTCGCCACGGCCATGCACGTCTCCGCCTTCTCCCTGAAGTCGCTGACCATGGCCTGCCTGCCGCTGATGCAGAACGGCGGCGGCTCGGTCGTCGGCCTCACCTTCGACGCCCAGTACGCCTGGCCGCAGTACGACTGGATGGGTCCGGCCAAGGCCGCACTGGAAGCCACCAACCGCTACCTCGCCCGTGACCTGGGCAAGCAGAACGTGCGCTCCAACCTCATCTCGGCCGGTCCGATCGGCTCCATGGCCGCCAAGTCCATCCCGGGCTTCGGCGAACTGGCGGCCGTCTGGGACAGCCGCGCACCCCTGGAGTGGGACCTCAAGGACCCCGAGCCGGCCGGCCGCGGTGTCGTCGCCCTGCTCAGCGACTGGTTCCCGAAGACCACCGGCGAGATCATCCACGTCGACGGCGGTCTGCACGCGATCGGCGCGTAAACGCCTGCGCAAACGCTTTCGTACGGTATCGGCGCCCCGTTCCCCGCAACACGCGGTGAGCGGGGCGTCACCCGTTCGGCCCTACCGGCCGGGCGGCGGAAGGAGCAACGGCCCACTCTGGCGTAGGAGTTCTTCTCGCGAGATCTCTCCACCGGCCTTCCCCGGTCTCCCCTGATCTCCTCCGATCTCCTCCGATCTCTCCCGAGACGTCCTCCAGAGCCCAGCCGAGGAGGTTCCTTTGTGCGCCTCTCCCCGCGCCGGTGCAACCACCGGCTCCCCAGGAACGGCTTCGCGGCACCCCCTGTCGCGCTGTTCGCCGCTCTGACCCTCCTGCTCGCGGTGCCCGATGGGGCCACCTCGCACACCACGAGAGCAACGCCCCACGCGCGCGTGCCCGCACAGGAACGGCCCTTCGGAGCGGCGTGCCGGACCGTCGTCGACGGCTCACATGTGACGGCGTACTGCCACAACCCGTATCCGGAGCCCGATCGTGTCAGCCTGCACATCGAGTGCGACCGCTGGTGGGACATCGACGCCGACGGGGCGAGGGCCGAGGCGGGCCCCGCACAGAACATCCGGCTGACCGGCCGCTGCTGGAAGGAGGTCCGCTCGGCGTGGGTCAGCCACCAGAAGTGACGTTCTCCGGCCGTCGCGGTCGCCCCGGGCGGCACAGGAACGGATAACCGGCCGCCTCCGAGGCAGCCGTCTGCGCGTCGCCCGTGCGGATCGCGTCCACCAGGCGCGTGTGGTCCATACGCGTCTCGGGCGTCAGCTCCTCGCCGACATCCTCGCGCAGCCAGTCGCGCACGACCTCGCCCAGGTCCGCGTACATCGCCGTCATGACGTCGTTGTGGGACGCGGCGACCACGGCCAGGTGGAAGGTCGTGTCGGCGCTCACGAACGCCTCGGCGTCACCCGACTCCCAGGCCTCGTCCCGGCGTACGAGGAGCGCGTCCAGCTGTTTGAGATCGCGTTCGGTACGGCGCTCGGCGGCCAGCTTCGCCGCGCTCGACTCCAGCGTGGAGCGCAGCTCGGCGATGTGCCGCGGGTCGGCGTCCGCGAACCGGCGGTGCATCACGCCGGCCAGCTCGCTGGTCGCCACGACGTAGGTGCCCGAGCCCTGACGAATGTCGAGCAGGCCGTTGTGCGCGAGGGCGCGGACGGCCTCGCGGACCGTGTTGCGGGCGACTCCCAGCTGCTCGACCAGCTCCGTCTCGGTGGGGATGCGGGAGCCCACCGGCCACTCGCCCGAGGTGATCTCGTTCCGCAGCGCGGCGATGACCTGCTCGGACAGCGCCGAACGGCGGGGGTGGCTCAGAGGCATGACGGTCCTTCGCGCCAGGGGGTGCACCGGGAGGACACACCTAGTGAGAACACACCGTAGTGAGGACGCACCGTGGTGCGGGTACCCGGGATGGTGCACCAGGGGATTGGACAACCAATCATCCCATGATTCTATGATGGTGTTCATGACTGGCGAGGAAACCCGGACGATCACGTCCCCACCGATACGCGGTTCCGCGCAGGACGCGGAACCCCGCACGCCCCCCACGCGCGCGTGGATGACGCGCCTGGTGATCGCCGGCATCGTCCTGACGGCCCTCAACCTGCGGCCCGCCATCACCAGCCTGGGCGCCCTCCTGGAAGAGGTGCGCGACGGGCTCGGGATGAGCGGCAGCGTCGCCGGGCTCCTCACCTCCGTACCGCCACTCTGCTTCGCCGTCTTCGGTGTCATGGCACCACGCCTCGCCCGCCGCTTCGGACCCGCCGCCGTGGTTTGCGCCGGCATGCTGGCGATCGGCACGGGCCTGGTGATCAGGCCCTTCGCCGGGAACACGGTCGGATTCCTGATCGCGAGCGCCCTCGCTCTCATGGGCATCGCGGTCAGCAACGTCCTCATGCCGGTGATCGTCAAGCGCTGGTTCCCGGACCGGGTCGGCTCCATGACCGGCCTCTACTCCATGGCCCTCGCGCTCGGCACCGCCACCGCGGCCGCCGTCACCGTGCCCATGACCCGGGCCCTGGGCGGCGACTGGCAGTCGGGCCTCGCCGTCTGGGCGGGACTCGCGGCCGTCGCCGTCCTGCCATGGATCCCTCTCGCACGGGCCAAGGGCACCGCTCTCTCCGTCGAGAAGGCCTCCGCCCCCGCCCCGGTCGCCGAAACGGCCACCGAAGGACGCCAGGAGCCCGCGCCGCTGCGCATCACCCGGAGCCGTACCGCCTGGGCGCTCGCCGTCTTCTTCGGACTCCAGGCCACCGCCGCGTACATCACCATGGGCTGGATGGCGCAGATCTTCCGGGACGCGGGAGTCCCGGCGGGCACCGCAGGACTGCTGCTCGCCGTCACGATGGTGATGGGAGTGCCGCTGGCCTTCGTCATACCGCGGCTGGCCACGCGACTGCCTCACCAGGGGCCCATCGTGGTGGCCCTCGGCCTCTGCGGATTCGTCGGCTACGGAGGGCTCTATCTCGCCCCGGCGGGCGGCGCCTGGGCGTGGGCCCTGCTGCTCGGTGTCTCCAACTGCGCGTTCCCGCTGGCCCTCACCATGGTCGGCATGCGGGCCAGGACCGGAGCGGGGGTGGCGCAGCTCTCGGCCTTCGCGCAGAGCACCGGCTACCTCATCTCGATCCCCGGCCCGCTGCTGGTGGGCGTGCTCTACCAGCACAGCGGTGGCTGGGGGCTGCCGATCGCGCTCATGGCGGGCCTGATGGTTCCGCAGATCGTGGTGGGCGTCCTGGCCGGCCGCGACCGCACCGTGGAGGACGAGGCCGCGCGGTGACGTTGCCAGGCCGCGCGGTGACGTACCAGGGCCCTGCTCGTGGAGCCGCCCCGACTGTCCTGGCCGCTCCCGTGAGGCGACCCCACTGGAGGGGAGCCGGGTGAAGAGTGCGAGACTGGCGGCATGCCCGTGCTCGATCCGAACCCCCAGAACGGCCAGAAGAAGATGCTGCTCGTCTTCGGCGCGTTCCTCCTCATCTTCGTGATCATCGGCGTCATCGCGTCGATCGCCGCACCCTGACCGACGCAGTCGGCCCCCTGCCGTGATCTCTCCGGCCCGCCCTCCTCGCCGCGCGACGCGAGGGTGGGGCTGTCCCCACCATCCCCTAGGGGGTGAGTGTCAGGGTGAAGTGGGTGGATCACCGGATGGGACGAGGGTCCCCGAGTCCGTACCTTCGAGATGTGACCGCGAGGACGCGGACCACGGAGCACTCGAAGCCCCACGGAGGCGGCATGTCGGCCCCTACGCACACCCCGCCCCACCCGGCGACCGGGCGCGGCGTCGAAACCCGGCTGCCATGGTGGGCGCTCGTCCTCCCGGTGCTCGCCTTCGCGGCGCTGCTGCTCATACTGAACCCCGCGGACGCCCACGCGGCGGGCGCGGACCCGGCCCTCGGCAACCTCTTCGAGCGGATTCAGCAGATCGTGCAGCACCAGGGTTCCTGAGCTCCGGTCCCCAGGGCTCCTGACCTCCAGGGCTCCTGACCTCCAGGGTTGCGGCGCTCCTGAGGTCCCCGCGACTCACGGCGGGGCAGCGCATCAACTCCCTGCGCCCCATGGCGTGTTTCATGCGAAGCTGGGAACCATGAGCGTCGCAGAATCCCGCAGGATTGTCCTTTTCCGGCATGCGAAGGCCGACTGGCCCGACGTGGCCGACCAAGAGCGTCCGCTCGCTGAGCGGGGCCGCAAGGACGCGGCCGTCGCCGGACGTAAACTGGCCGATACCGGCATCCCCTTCGACCTGGCCCTCTGCTCCACCGCGACCCGGACCCGCGAGACATGGAAGCTCGCGGTCCAGGAACTCCCGCACCGGCCGAAAACGGTCTATGAGGAGCGGCTCTACGAAGCCTCCCCGGGTGAGCTGATCGCTGTGCTCAACGAAACCCCGGACGACGTGCGGAGCGCCCTCCTGATCGGCCACAACCCCGGAGTGCACGGCCTCGCCGACGTCCTGGCCGGCCAGTTCGAGGGCGACGCGCAGGAGCGGATGAGTCGCCGCGAATTCCCCACTGCCGCCTTCGCCGTGCTCTCCTTCACCGGTTCGTGGAAGAGTCTGGATCCCGGCTCGGCCACGCTGGTCGACTTCTGGGGCCCCTCCGAGTGAACACGCAGTGAGCGCGGACGGGGCCCGGCACCACGATGCACGATGGTGCCGGGCCCCGTCCGTTTCACGGGTCACGGGAGACCGACCAGGCGCTCGCAGACACACCGCGAGACACCACAGGGGGCTCAGCGGGGTCACCGCGGGGGTCTCCGCGGGAACGCTCAGTCCACGTGCATGTCCGCCGCCTCGACCTCTTCGCGTGTCACGCCCAGCAGGTAGAGGACCGTGTCGAGGAAGGGGAAGTTCACCGCGGTGTGCGCCGCCTGGCGGACCACCGGCTTGGCGTTGAAGGCGACTCCGAGGCCGGCCGCGTTGAGCATGTCCAGGTCGTTGGCCCCGTCACCGATCGCCACGGTCTGGGTGAGCGGCACGCCCGCCTCCGCGGCGAACCGGCGCAGCAGCCGCGCTTTGCCCGCACGGTCCACGATCTCGCCGATGACCTTGCCCGTCAGCTTCCCGTCGACGATCTCCAGCGTGTTGGCCTGGGCGAAGTCGAGCCCGAGCCGCTCCTTCAGATCGTCCGTGACCTGGGTGAACCCGCCCGAGACGACACCGACTTGGAAGCCGAGCCGCTTCAGCGTACGGATGAGTGTGCGCGCCCCGGGTGTCAGCCGCACCTCGCTGCGCACCTTGTCCACCACGGAGGCGTCGAGCCCCGCGAGCAGCTTCACGCGCGCGTGCAGTGACTGCTCGAAGTCCAGCTCCCCGCGCATCGCCGCCGCCGTCACCTCGGCGACCTCTTCCTCGCAGCCGGCGTGCGCCGCGAAGAGCTCGATGACCTCGTCCTGGATGAGGGTGGAGTCCACGTCCATGACGACCAGGCGCTGGGCCCGTCGGTGCAACCCGGCCGCGACCACCGCGATATCGACGCCGAGGGCCGCGGCCTCGGTCACCAGCGCGGTACGCAGCCCTTCGGGCTCCGTACCGGACACGGCGAACTCGACGGCCGTCACGGGGTACTTGGCCAGCCGGAAGATACGGTCGATGTTGCCGCCGGTCCCGGTGATCCGGGCGGCGATGGCGGCCGTCGACTCCGCGGTGAGCGGATGCCCGAGGACGGTCACCAGCGACCTGCCGTGCCCACGTGGCCGGTTGTCGCCGTGCCCGGAGATGATCTCGGCCTGCAGCCTCATCGAGTCGGCCCAGCTGTGCACCGTGGCGCGCAGATCGCCCTCCAGACCGGCCGGAGGATGCGTCACCAGCGCGCACAGCACGATCCGGCCACGGGTGACGACCTGCTCGATGTCGACCACGTCGACCGAGTAGGCGGCGAGGGTGTCGAAGAGTCCGGCAGTGATACCGGGACGGTCCTTGCCGAAGATCTTGACGAGGAGTGTGGGGACATCAGAGGTCTGCATGGTGCTTCCACCGTATCCGGCACTCCGTGCCGTACGCCCCCGAGGTCCGCCTGACGGACAGGGAACAGTACATGTCGCCTCGATGTCCCCCGTCTTCACAGGCCGTGTCCGCCCCGCGTCGCGTCCTCGGTCAGCGCCGTCCGTCCGGCTTCCGGGGCGGGGGCGGCGGCTCGTCCGGCGGGGGAGGCGGCCCGTCCTGCGACGACCGGCCCCGGCGGCGAGGCCCTGGCGCCGGGGGTCCCGGACGAGGCTGTGGTGTGAAGGGTCCGATCACCGTCTGAGCGCCGTACACGTCGTCGGGCGGGCGGGCACCCGGGGGCTGCCCACCGGAGGGCCGCCCCGCAGGAGGCCTGGGCTGCCCACCTGGCGCCCTGCGCTGTCCACCGGGGTCGCGGGGCTGCCCACCAGGATCCCGGGAGCCGCCGGGACTCCGGGAGCCGCCAGGAGGCGGGGACCCGCCGGGAGGCTGGGAGCCGGGGCGCCGCCCGGGCCCGGGCTCCCGCAGCTCTTCGGGCAGCCGCAGATAGGGGTTCGTCTCCGGATTCGACGGCCGGTACGGCGTCCCGGGACGGTAGGGCCCGGTCTCCCCGGCGGCCTTCCCGGCGACCACCGCGTGCGAGGCGACGCTTTCCGAAGTGTCCAAGTCACCCCGTGCCGACAGTGCCGCCTGCCGCCCGGCCGCACCCGTGGCGCACGCGAGCAGCGCGCCCACCGCCCCCGCCCCGGCCCCCCACAGCGCACCGAACAGCAGCGCCATGCCGAGCCGGCCGCGCAACTCGATCCCGGAGTCGAACGCGTCGATGCCGAACACGGACAGCGAGGCGTTCACGGACACCTCGGTCAGCCAGGCCAGCAACGGCAGCGCCAGCGCGGTCACGACCGCCAGCCGCAGCGCGCAGCGACCGGCGAACCCGGCGATCCCGAAGCCGCCCCGTTGCCGTACGAACGGGGTGCGCGCCGCGGTGAGGACACCCGCGAACAGCATCATCAGCGCCGCCGCGACCCCCAGCAGCCAGACCCGGCTGTCCAGTTCGGCCAGCCTGCCCAGCGTGACGGGCCGGTCGGAGAACTTCAGGAGGTCGTCCATGGGATCCGGCAGGAACTGGAGGAACGGGCCCGTCGCCTTCCCGTCCCACGGTACGAAGAGCCCGACCGGGACGCCGAGCCACACCCCGTTGGGCGCCCCGAGCAGGGCGGCACCGGCGATCCGCTTCGGGTTGTCGTCGCCGATCGCCGCGTACGCCGCCGCCGCGAACCCCGCCAGGACCGCCACGAGTAACACCGTGACCAGCGCGGACACCGCGGGCCGCACCACGCGGTGCACCACATCCCAGCCGCGCGGCAGCGGGGTCCTGCGCGAGGCCAGCAGTGCGATCACCAGGACGCCGAGCACCCAGCCCAGGCCGCCGAACAGCGTCGGGACGGTGTCGACGGTGAAGCCCACCTTGGCGTTCGCGTCCGCGAGGTCCCCGAGCCGGTCCGGCAGCAGGCCGCCGAGGTCGCCGAGCCCGGGCACCTTCACATCGTCGGGCAGCCCGCCGCCCGGCAGCTTGTCGAGCCCGAGGGAACCGCCGTCGATCGTGATGATGTCGTGTCCCGCCCAGGCGAGACCGCCCAGCATGGCCACGAAGAGGGCGGCCACCGTGCCCGCCCGCGCCATCAGTTCGGCGGGCGTGATCACCGCGCCCGCCCCGCGCAGGGAGCGCAGGAAGAACCAGGACAGCAGCAGCGCGCCCACCAGGCTCACACCGAGTGGCGTGATCTGGAGGGCGGTCTCG
Source organism: Streptomyces sp. NPDC048484 (assembly GCF_040651415.1). NCBI lineage: Bacteria > Bacillati > Actinomycetota > Actinomycetes > Kitasatosporales > Streptomycetaceae > Streptomyces > Streptomyces sp. NPDC048484. The sequence continues at coordinate 15,949 of NZ_JBEZJY010000038.1, read as the reverse complement.
GCCTGTGCGCTGTCCACCCCGAACGCCGACATGTCGCCCGAGGGCGTCACCGAACCACCCGCCCCGAGCGCCACAACCGCCGCGGTCATCGGCCCGAGCGAGGCCGTCGCGTCCGCACCGAGCAGATGCAGCCCCAGTGCTCCCACGCCCGCCATCCCGATCAACGCCCAGCTCACGGCGGCGATCGAGGACAGCAGCACATCACCCACCGGTACGCGCCTGCTGTGTCCCACGGACCCGTCGCTCATCGTCAGCCCCCCGACTCCGCACCGTGACGCCTCCGTCACGGTGTCCCCCTCGCGTGGGATTACCACTCTCCGGTCCGGTTTCAACCCCGTCAACGGAAACGGACAAGCCGCCCGTACGCGGTCTTCACGAGGCCCGACTTTCGGTCAGGGCCCTCCTACTGAAATAGTTCCCCACGATGTTCGACATCCCTAGACTCCCTGTGTTGGGGGTAAATCGGGGGACAACACAGTGGGGCATGGAGTGCCGGAACTAGTACTGGAATTGAACGGACGGACCTGGAAGCTCGACGCGTCCAGGCCCTACACCCTCGGACGCGATCCGCAGGGGGACGTCGTGCTCGAGGATGCCAGGGTGTCCTGGCGTCACGCCACGATCAGCTGGGGCGGCCACAGCTGGGTCATAGAGGACCACGGCAGCACCAACGGCACGTTCGTGCAGGGGCAGCGGATCCATCAGATGGAGATCGGCCCCGGCTCGGCCGTGCACCTCGGCAACGCGACCGACGGACCACGCCTGAGCCTGACGGGCGCCGCGGCCGCGGCGCCGCAGCAGGCGCAGTCCCAGCAGCAGCCGTACGCCGCTCAGGGCGCACCCGCGGCCGGCTGGGCCCAGCAGGCTCCGCCGCAGCAGCAGGCACCGGAGCAGGGCTGGCAGCAGGCGCAGCAGGGCGGGCACATCCCGCAGCAGCAGGGCCCCGGTGGTGTCGCGGGGGCGCCGCCGGTCTACGGCGACCGCAGCCCGACCACGTTCCACCAGATGTCCCTCGGCCGTGTGATGCGCATCGGCCGTGCGCTGGAGAACGAACTGGTCGTATCCGACCTGCAGGTCTCGCGCCATCACGCCGAGTTCCACGCGACGCCCGACGGACGCTACGAGATCCGCGACCTCGGCTCGCACAACGGCACGTACGTCAACGGTATGCCGATCGCCAAGAGCGGCTCCGCGCTGCTCGACCCGAACGACATCGTCGGCGTCGGCCACTCGACGTTCCGCCTGGTGGGCGACCGCCTTGAGGAGTTCGTCGACACCGGTGACATCTCCTTCTCGGCCCGCCACCTGACCGTCACGGTCGACGGCGGCAAGCAAATCCTCAAGGACGTCTCCTTCGGCGTACCGGAGAAGTCGCTCATCGCGGTCATCGGCCCGTCCGGATCCGGCAAGTCGACACTCCTGAAGGCGCTCACGGGCTACCGCCCCGCCAACCAGGGTGACGTCCTCTACGACAACCGGAACCTCTACAAGCAGTTCGCCGAGCTGCGTCAGCGCATCGGTCTGGTCCCGCAGGACGACATCCTGCACAAGGAACTGACCGTCAAGAAGGCCCTCAAGTACGCGGCCAAGCTGCGCTTTCCCGCGGACACCACGACGCAGGAGCGCGACGCCCGGATCGACGAGGTGCTGCGCGAGCTCAAGCTGGACGTCCACAAGGAGAAGAAGGTCACCTCCCTCTCCGGTGGCCAGCGCAAGCGCGTCTCGGTGGCCCTGGAGCTGCTCACCAAGCCGTCGCTGATCTTCCTGGACGAGCCGACCTCCGGCCTCGACCCGGGCATGGACCGCGACGTCATGCAGCTGCTGCGCGGCCTCGCCGACGACGGCCGCACCGTCCTCGTCGTCACGCACTCGGTGGCCGAGCTGGCCATCTGCGACAAACTTCTGGTCATGGCGCCAGGCGGGTCCGTGGCCTATTTCGGCCCGCCCGAGGAGGCACTGAACTTCTTCGGCTACGACACCTGGGCCGATGTCTTCTCCGCCTTCGAGAACTACCGCGACTACGACTGGGCGGGCCGCTGGAAGGGCTCGCAGCACTACCAGATGTACGCCGCGGACATCGACGCGGTCGCCCCGCAGTCCGTACACATGCCGCCGCCGCAGTCGATGCGGCCGCCGAAACCCCAGGGCTGGCTGTCCCAGCTGAGCACCCTGGTCCGGCGGTACGTCTCGGTCATCGTGTCCGACAAGGGCTTCCTGGCCCTGACGGTGATCCTGCCGGCGGTCCTGGGCGCGGTCAGCCTGCTCATCGAGCCGGACAAGACGCTGCTGGTGAACAAGCAGCTGCAGCCGAACGGCCTGCCCGTCCCGAACAGCACGGCCGCGACCGTGCTGCTGATCCTCGCGGTCGGAGCCTGTTTCGCGGGCGCCGCGAACTCGGTCCGTGAGCTGATCAAGGAACGGGTCATCTACGAGCGGGAGCGCGCGACCGGTCTGTCGCGCTCCGCGTACCTGATGTCCAAGGTGATCGTCCTGGGCGTGATCACCATGCTCCAGGGCGCGCTGGTCGGAGCGATCGGCTTCGTGAGCCGGACGATCCCCGACAAGGGCCTGATCCTCGGCGGAGCGGTCGCGATCGAGCTCTCCCTGCCGATCATGGCGCTGGGCTTCGCTTCGATGATGTTCGGCCTGGTCATCTCCTCGCTGGTGAAGACCGCAGAGAAGACCATGCCCCTGCTGGTCATGTTCGCGATCATCCAGGTCGTGTTCACCGGATGCCTGTTCCCGCTGAACGGCGCTCTGGGCGTCAACCAGTTCTCGTACCTGATGCCGTCGCGCTGGGCGGTCGGCGCCGCCGGCTCCACGCTCGACTTCAACAAGATCAACCCGCACAACACGGCCGACAGCGATCCGCTCTGGAACCACGATGCACTGACCTGGGCCCTGGACATGACCGCCCTGTTCGCCCTCTCCGCGGTCTGTGCCTTCCTCGTGGCCCGCTTCCTGCGCCGCCACGAGCCGGAGGTCATGCGGAAGTAGCTCCTGGATCCGAGCGGTCCTGCGGTCCGAGGGCACGCGAAGGGCGGCACCCCACTGGGGTGCCGCCCTTTCGGCGTACGCGTCAGAGGTCCGCGCAGACCTCAGTACGCGCTGTCGACGTTGTCGATCGAGCCGTACCGGTCCGCCGCGTAGTTGGCGGCGGCGGTTATGTTGGCGACCGGGTTGTACTGGCTCTTGACCGTGCCGGCGACGTGGTAGGCGTCGAAGGTCGGCTTGATGACCTGCAGCAGACCGATCGACGGGACGCCGTTGATGGCGTTGATGTCCCAGCCGTTGATCGCGTTCGGGTCGCCTGCGGACTCCCGGATGATGTTGCGGTGCAGGCCCTCGTAGGTACCCGGGATGCCGTGCTTCTTCATGATGTCCAGCGACTGGCGGATCCAGCCGTCGAGGTTGTTCGCGTACGTCTTCGCAGCGGCCGGCTTGATCGCGGCGCGCTCGGCGGAGCGGCTCGCGGCCTCCTTCGCCTTGCGGGCGTCCTCGGCCTTCTTCGTCGCGGCGGCCTTGGCGGCGGTCGCGTCGGCGGCCTTCTTCTTCGCGGCCGCGGCCTGGGCGTCGGCCAGCTGGTCGCTGAGGCCGGCGGTCTCGACCTTGAACTGCTCCGAGGAGAAGGCGGCCGGAGCGGCGGAGGCCGACTCGGAACTGGCCTTGGTGTCGGCGGGCGCGAGGGAGAAGGCGAGGGCGGCGGCGCCGAGCGTGGCGACACCGGCGAACGAGAGCTTGTGGATCCTGGTCAGCACGGGACTATGACCAGGAGTGATGGGCTGCTTGGGCATGGCTGAGGGACCTCTTCGAATAGCGCGGAGGTCGCTCTGGGTCCGGTGGGGACGAATGTGTTTCCGGAACAAACGCTGCGGGTAAAGGCATGCGGCGTCGAGCGACGTGAGCCATTGTTAGCGGCCGAAATTTTCCGTGGCAAAGGTGTGACGTACGACCTCAGGTAGTGGACCCCAAAGGGCAAAACGGGACAGACTGTCACGTCTGTCCCGCTCATCGGGAGTCCGGTTGTCTCCTATGCCCCTTCGTACGTGATGTATGCCCTATGTGCGGGCTCACACCGGCGATGGTTCGGTCTCACCGAAAGTTGCTGGAGCAATGCCCTGTGTGAGGACTCCCCTCCGGCAGGATGAGGTGCACGTCGCCGAACTCGTGCCAGAGGTAGCGCCCGCGCAGCGCCTCGTCGTACCCGCGGTCGACGGCCGCCCTCCCGGTGATCGCCTCCAGCATCAGCAGATGCGAGGCCTCCGGCTCGTGCAGCCCGGTGAGCAGCCCGTCGACGACCCGCACCCCGCGCTCCGGGGTCACCACGAGACCGGTCCAGCCCTCGGCGGCACGCACCACCCCGCCGGGGTCGGCCGCCGACTCCACGGCGCGTACGGCCGTGGTGCCCACCCCGATGACCCGTCCGTCACCGGCCCTCGCCGCGTTGATCAGCCGCGCCGAGGCCTCCGGCACCGCGAAGCGCTCCGGGTACGGAGGCTCGTGCGCCTCGGCCGAGGCGACCCCCGTGTGCAGGGTGACGGGCGCGAACTGCACCCCCCGGCTCACCAGCTCCGCCACCAGCCGCGCGGTGAAGGGCCGCGCTGCGCTCGGCATCTCCGCGCTCCCCGATCCGTCGGCGGACGGCAGCGCGAACACGGTCTGGTACGCCGACAGCGGCTGATCCCGGTCCGTATAGGAATAGCGAATGGGCCTCCCGTGCCGTCGCAGCAGCCCCAGGACGTCGGAATCCGAGACCCGCCCCCACCACAGCCGAGGGCTGCGCCCGGCGAGAGGCTCCTCCAGTACGAGCCGTACGTTCCCGGGGAGCCGCACCTCCGTCCCCGCGGGCCCGCCCCCGCGCACCCGCGTGGTGCCCTGTCCGTCGGGCTCCCGCAGCTCCACAGCCCAGCGTCCGTCGTCGCCCCGGGTGGAGAAGTGGACCACCACGCGCGCGTGCCCGACCTTCCCGTCCACCGCGGCCGCCAGCGTCACGGACGTGTTCACGACGAGCAGGTCCCCGGCCCGCAGAAGGCCCGGCAGATCCACGAACGCGTGATGCGACACCTGCACCCCGCGTGAGACGAGCAGCCGCACGGAGTCACGGTCGAGCCCCGGCCCCCGCTGTTCGGCCGGTACACGGGCCGACAGCTCCTCCGGAACCTCCCTCCCCGCCCTGCCGCGGTCGAGCGGGGGCACCCCCATCGTGGTCGTCATCGTTGCCCCGGCAGTGACGGGGCAGCGTGGCGAGTGCTGCGGTGCGGCTGGACCGGACCGCGTCCGCCGGCGGCGGTGCCGGTGACAGCGGCGGTGGCAGCGGTGGTGGCAGCGGTGGTGCAGGTCACAGGGTCACCTCCAGGAGGGCCGGCGCCGCATACCGGCCACTGTCCGGACGCCTGTCGAGCAGCCGCAGGAAGGCAGGCACGACACTCGCCGGGTCGGGCCGCGGATCGTCGTCGTCCGGAACGGCCGCCGTGTACAGGTCGGTGCCCATGTCACCCGGATCGACCGCCCAGACCCGCAGCCCGGGCTCCTCCTCCCCGAGCACCGCCGAGAGATGGTCGAGCGCCGCCTTCGAGGCCCCGTAGCCGCCCCAGGTCTCGTACGCCTCCGCCGCCGCGTCCGAGCTGACATCGATCACCGCGCCCGCCGGCGACTCCCGCAGCAGCGGCAGCGACTCCTGGACCAGCCCGAGCGCCGCGACCACATTGACCTCCAGCGCGCGCCTGAACCCGTCCAGAGACAGCGCGTCGAGCCGTACGAGCGGTTCGGCGCCCAGCGCGCTCGCGTTGTTCACGAGGAGATCGACGCCGCCGAGTTCCCGGGCCGCCGTCACCAGACCGGCACGGTGTGCCCCGTCCGTCACGTCCCCGGGCAGCGCCCGTACCCGTGCCCCGTACTTACCGAGGGCCGCGGCCGTCTCCTGAAGGGGCTGCGCCGTTCTGGCGTCGAGCACCAGATCCCAGCCCCGCTCCGCCAGAGCCTCGCCGAGCGCCCGCCCCAGCCCCTTCGAAGCCCCCGTGATGATCGCTACCGGCATGATCCGTCCCCTCGTGTCCTGACCGCCGCTCCCGGCGGTCGACCTCAACGTAGGAACCCGGACACCCTCACCGCCTCGTGCGCGGGCCGCAGTGCACAGGGGCCCTTCGCCCTAGGCCCAGCGGCCCAGGCCGGCCCGCCACAGGGCGGATACGCGCTGTCACACCCCGCCGGTACCGTGAGGCCATGAGTCAAGGACCCACCTCGGGCCTGTACGCGGTGAGCACCGCGCTGCTGGCCATGAGCAGACACCTGGAGGTGCGCGACGTCCTCAAGACGATCGTCGCCTCGGCCCGCGAACTGCTCGACGCGCAGTACGCGGCCCTGGGGGTCCCCGACGACCACGGAGGCTTCGCCCAGTTCGTCGTCGACGGAGTCAGCGACGCCCAGTGGAAGGCCATCGGCCCGCTCCCGCGTCAGCACGGCATCCTCGCCGCGATGCTGCACCAGGCCCACCCGGAGCGCCTCGCCGACGTGCGCAAGGACCCGCGCTTCGAGGGCTGGCCCGCCGCCCACCCCGACATGTCCGACTTCCTGGGCCTGCCCATCCGCGACGGCGACGAGGTCATCGGAGCCCTCTTCCTTGCCAACAAGCTGCGTCCTGTGGGGGGAGACCCCCCTGGTGCGGAGCCGGAAGGCGGTTGCGGCTTCACCGAGGAGGACGAGGACTTGCTGGGGATCCTCGCCCAGCACGCGGCGATCGCCCTCACGAACGCCCGCCTGTACGAACGCAGCCGCGAGCTGACCATCGCCGAGGAGCGCTCCCGCCTCGCCCACGAACTGCACGACGCCGTCAGCCAGAAGCTGTTCTCCCTGCGCCTCACCGCCCAGGCCGCCGCGGCCCTGGTGGACCGTGACCCGGGCCGCGCCAAGGGCGAACTCCAGCAGGTGGCGGCCCTCGCCGCCGAGGCCGCCGAGGAACTGCGCGCCGCGGTCGTCGAGTTGCGCCCCGCCGCCCTCGACGAGGACGGCCTGGTCGCCACGTTGCGCACCCAGATACAGGTCCTCGACCGGGTCCACGCCGCGCGCGTGACCTTCGCCGGCCGCGGCGTCCGCGCGCTGCCCGCCGCTCAGGAGGAGGCCATGCTGCGAGTCGCCCAGGAGGCACTGCACAACGCGCTGCGGCACTCCGGCGCGGCCCGCGTCGACGTCACCGTGGAGAGGCGCGGTCCGGGTGCCGTCCTGCGTGTCAGCGACGACGGCGGCGGCTTCGAGCCCAGGGCGACCCGCCGCGCCGGCCGGCACCTCGGCCTGGTCTCCATGCGTGACCGTACGAACGGCGTCGGAGGCACGCTCACGGTGGAATCGGCGCCGGGAAAGGGCACCACGATCGAGATGGAGGTCCCTGGTGGCTGACGCAATCAAGGTGCTGCTCGTCGACGACCATCAGGTGGTCCGCCGGGGGCTGCGCACCTTCCTCGAAGTACAGGACGACATCGAGGTCGTGGGGGAGGCGTCCGACGGCGCCGGGGGAGTCGCCCGCGCCGAGGAGTTGAAGCCCGACGTCGTCCTGATGGACGTCAAGATGCCGGGCATGGACGGCGTGGAGGCCCTGCGCAGGCTCCGCGAACTCGACAACCCCGCGCGCGTGCTCATCGTCACCAGCTTCACCGAGCAGCGCACGGTGGTCCCGGCCCTGCGGGCGGGCGCCGCGGGCTATGTCTACAAGGACGTGGACCCGGACGCCCTCGCCGGAGCCATCCGTTCGGTCCACGCGGGGCACATCCTGCTCCAGCCCGAGGTGGCCGGTGTGCTGCTGTCCCAGGAGGGGACCAACTACGGCCGGGGGAGGGGTGGTTCGCTCACCGAGCGGGAGCGCGAGGTGCTCGGCCTGATCGCCGACGGCCGTTCCAACCGCGAGATAGCCCGCGCCCTCGTCCTCTCCGAGAAGACCGTCAAGACGCATGTCTCGAACATTCTGATGAAACTCGACCTCGCCGACCGCACCCAGGCCGCCCTGTGGGCCGTACGCCACGGTATGACCGACTGATGACCTGCTGATCCGTGGAACGGCCGGCCTTCCGGGTGGCAATGCGGAACGTCTCCCTCCGGGCTGAGATTCATACCGTCGTGGGAATGTCCCCCGGATGGCGCATCCTTCCCGGATCTCCGCCGTTCTTCAGTGCGTGCTGCGGCGCTTTGCCGCAGTGGTTCACGAGGAGAGGGCTCAGAAGTGAAGAACCTGAAGAAGGCCGCAGCCATCACGATGGTGGCCGGTGGCCTCGTTGCCGCCGGTGCCGGATTCGCCTCCGCCACCGATGGTGCGCACGCGGGTGGCAAGGCCGTGGGCTCGCCGGGTGTCGCCTCGGGCAACCTCGTCCAGGCCCCGGTCGCCATCCCTGTGAACGCGGTGGGCAACACCGTGAACGTCGTCGGCATCCTGAACCCGGCGTTCGGCAACGACGGCCTCAACGGCTGACGTACGCCCCGGGTCAGCAGTGACCACCGGCCCTCCAGGATCGCCTGGGGGGCCGGTCCGGTTTTCGCCTCGTCGGATCACTGGACCGAACGGGCAGAACGCGCCGGCCCGCCGTGCCGTCGGGGACCTTCGGACGTTGCTCAGGCTACGGTCCGCGGCAGGGCCGGATACGCAACCGCAGGAGGAACGCTTCTCATGAACATCGCCAAGAAGGCCGTCATGGCCGTCGCCGTCGCCGGTATCGCAGCGGGTGCCTCGGCCGGTGCCGCTGTCGCCGACTCGGATGCCGACGCCGCTGCCGTGAAGTCCCCGGGCGTCGTCTCGGGCAACGTGGGCCAGGCCCCGATCCACGTTCCCGTCAACTTCCTCGGGAACAGCGGCAACCTGTTCGGGCTCCTGAACCCGGCCTTCGGCAACGAGGGCACCAACGACTGAGGCCCCGTCCGGCAGAGGGCCCCGCGGACACACTGCCCGCGGGGCTCTCTGCCGTGGGCGCGGCCAGGGCGGTCGTCATCAGCCCGGCCCGCCCTGGCCCGGCGTGCCCTTCAGCGCACGCCGCGTCCTTCAGCGCACGCCGCGCTCCCGCTCCTCCACGAACGCGTTGTACGCCGCCACCTGAGCCCGCCTGGCCGTGCGTTCGACCGGACGCAGAGCCTCGGCGCGTGCGGCCATCTCCGACGCGCTCACCGCCCCGCCGTGCCCGTTGCCGTACGCCACGGACACGAGGAGTCCGACCCGCCGGGACAGGGCCAGCACCCGAACCGCCCTCGGCGGATAGCCGGGAGCGAGCGCCTCGCCGTCCCGTTCGGCCCGTGCCCGGTACGCGTCGATCGCCGCCTCGGCGACCGGACCCGAACCCGCCACGTCCAGCCGGGACAGTACGTCGGTCGCGTCGCGCAGCGCCTCCGCGAGCTCCCGCTCCGCCTCACCGAGGGACGGCACATCGGCGGGTGGCGCCTCCCGCACGGTCAGACAGTGCCAGACGACCTCCACATGCACGTCGCCCTCGGGGCCGGCCTCGTACACCTCGGGCACGAGCCCCAGCGCGGCCCCGTGGCACACCACCGCCTCCTCGGCCTCCAGGGCGCGCGCGTTGAACTCCGGCGGTCCGCTGAGCCCGAGCGGATGCCCGGGCGCGGGCAGCGCGACCCGCAGACCGGACACCCCGAGCGTGCGCAGCCGCCCCAGAGCGAGTGAGAGCCCGACGGGCCCCGTCTCGCCGGGCAGTCCCTCGACCCGGTGCACGGCGTCGTCACCGACCATGGCGACGACCGCGTCATCCGGGGAAACGAAACCGGCTAAAAGGGCATTTCCCCATGCTGCCAGCCGTCCTGAGCGTGATTCCGAAAGCATGCCTCCCACCCTAAGGACCGGCCGATGGATTGGACGGGTCGACCGGTGGCGTAGGTTTTCCCTGGGGGCTGCGTCCACAGACGTCAGCGACGGCCGAGACTGCAATGGGAGACAGCGCGCTCATGAGCGAAGTACTGGAGCTTGAGGACGTATCCGTGGTCCGAGAGGGCCGGGCTCTGGTGGACCAGGTCTCCTGGTCGGTCAAGGAAGGCGAGCGCTGGGTCATCCTCGGCCCCAACGGCGCCGGAAAAACGACCCTTCTCAACCTCGCCTCCAGCTACCTCTACCCCAGCCAGGGCACCGCCACCATCCTCGGCGAGACCCTCGGCAAGGTCGACGTGTTCGAGCTGCGCCCGCGTATCGGCATGGCCGGTATCGCCATGGCCGAGAAGCTCCCCAAGCGCCAGACCGTCCTGCAGACGGTGCTGACCGCCGCGTACGGCATGACGGCCGGCTGGCACGAGGACTACGAGGACATCGACGAGCGGCGCGCCCGCGCCTTCCTCGACCGCCTCGGCATGACCGAGTTCGTCGACCGCAGGTTCGGCACGCTCTCCGAGGGCGAGCGCAAGCGCACCCTCATCGCCCGCGCGCTGATGACCGACCCCGAGCTGCTGCTCCTCGACGAGCCCGCCGCGGGCCTGGACCTCGGTGGCCGCGAGGATCTCGTACGCCGCCTCGGCCGCCTCGCCCGTGACCCGATCGCCCCCTCCATGATCATGGTCACGCACCACGTCGAGGAGATCGCCCCGGGCTTCACCCACGTCCTGATGATCCGGCAGGGCAAGGTGCTCGCGGCAGGCCCCCTGGAGCTCGAACTCACCTCGCGCAACCTGTCGTTGTGCTTCGGCCTCCCGCTCGTCGTCGCCCAGAACGGTGACCGCTGGAGCGCCCAGGGCCTGCCCCTGTCGTGACGCCCCTGTCCTGATGCCCCTGCTCTGACGACCGGGAACGCCCGCCCCAACCGGATCGGCGCCCTGTCGGGACGGGACCCGCGGACCTACCATGACCACGTGGACGACATCGACGCATGGGTGTGGTGGCTGATCGGCGCGGCCGGGCTCGGAATCCCGCTGGTCATGACCGCGATGCCGGAGTTCGGAATGCTTGCTGTCGGCGCCGTCGCGGGCGCCCTGACCGCGGGGCTCGGAGGCGGCGTCGTCCTCCAGGTCGTGCTCTTCACCGCCGTCTCGGTCGCGCTCATCGCGGTCGTACGCCCCGTCGCGGCCCGGCATCGTACGCAGCGGCCCCAACTGTCCACGGGCATCGACGCGTTGAAGGGCAGGCAGGCCGTCGTCCTGGAGCGGGTCGACGGTTCGGACGGCCGGATCAAGCTCGCCGGAGAGATCTGGTCCGCGCGCTCCCTCGACCCCGGACGCGCCTACGACGTGGGCCAAGAGGTGGACGTGGTGGAGATCGAGGGTGCCACGGCGATCATCATGTGACTTCCTGCGGTGTGCCAGTGAACGGAACGTTCCACGTGGCGAGTTGTGGTCTGACACACTCGTCCAGCAAGATCTTCGACAAGCACGAGATCTTCGACAAGCACAAGATCTTCCGGAAGCACTGAGGCGGAGAAGGGTACGGGGAGCCACGATGGAACCGATCATCATCGTCCTGATCATTCTGGTGGTGTTGGTCTTCATCGCGCTGATCAAGACCATCCAAGTCATCCCACAGGCCAGCGCCGCCATCGTCGAGCGCTTCGGCCGCTACACGCGGACGCTCAACGCGGGCCTCAACATCGTCGTCCCGTTCATCGACTCGATCCGCAACCGCATCGACCTCCGTGAACAGGTCGTGCCGTTCCCGCCCCAGCCGGTGATCACCCAGGACAACCTGGTCGTGAACATCGACACCGTCATCTACTACCAGGTGACCGACGCGCGCGCCGCGACCTACGAGGTCGCCAGCTATATCCAGGCGATCGAGCAGCTCACCGTCACCACGCTCCGCAACATCATCGGCGGCATGGACCTGGAGCGGACCCTGACCTCCCGCGAGGAGATCAACGCGGCGCTGCGCGGTGTCCTCGACGAGGCCACCGGAAAATGGGGCATCCGCGTCAACCGCGTCGAACTCAAGGCGATCGAGCCGCCCACCTCCATCCAGGACTCGATGGAGAAGCAGATGCGCGCGGACCGTGACAAGCGCGCCGCGATCCTCACCGCCGAAGGTATCCGCCAGTCCCAGATCCTCACCGCCGAGGGCGAGAAGCAGTCCGCCATCCTCCGGGCCGAGGGTGAGGCCAGGGCAGCCGCACTGCGCGCCGAGGGCGAGGCCCAGGCGATCCGTACGGTCTTCGAGTCCATCCACGCCGGTGACGCGGACCCGAAGCTCCTCGCCTACCAGTACCTCCAGATGCTCCCGAAGATCGCCGAAGGCGACGCCAACAAGCTCTGGATCGTGCCCAGCGAGATCGGCGACGCCCTCAAGGGCCTGAGCGGCGCGATGGGCAACTTCGGCCCCATGGGCGGCAACCAGGGCGGCGGCGGCACAGAACGCCTGGAAAAGCCTCCGGTGGACTGACCACCACCAGCACACAGAAGGGGCTCCCCTCACCAGAGGGGAGCCCCTTCCGCTGCCCAGGGGCGCGGAACACGGCGCGGTCTTTTGCCTCTCAGGGGCGCGGGGAACAACGCAGCCTGTTAGGGGCGCGGGGAACGGCGCGTCTTTAGGGGCGCGGGGAACGGCGCGTCTTTAGGGGCGCGGGGAACTGCGCGACCAGCCACAGCGCACCCGCACCCGACAACGCACCCTCGTCCCCGCCCACGGCAAGCGCCGAGCGCCGCGCGCCGCGCGGCTAGGCCGACTGCGCAAGCCACTCCGGCAAAGCCTCAAGATCGTCCCGCCCCAGCGCGAGCAACATCGCATCGGCCGGCGTCGGCTCGAACGGCTTCCGCAACAACGGCATCCCCGCCTGATCGGGCGTACGCGCAGCCTTGCGGTGGTTGTCCTCCGCGCACGAGGCAACCGTGTTCAGCCAGGAGTCCTGACCACCCTGCGCCCGCGGCACCACGTGGTCCACCGTGGTCGCGCGCCGACCGCAGTACGCGCACCGGTGCCGGTCACGCACCAGCACACCCCGCCTCGACCACGGCGCTTGTCTTCGGAACGGCACCCGCACATAACGGCAGAGCCTGATCACCCGGGGCGCGGGTATGTCCAGCGCGGCTCCGCGCATGCGCAGTTCGGGGTGGGCCTGCTCGACGACCGCCTTGTCCTGCAGCACCAGAACGACGGCTCGGTTCAACGTCACCGTCGACAGCGGCTCGAAGCTCGCATTCAGCACCAGCGTGTCACGCATCCAGCCCACCTCCCATGCGCACCGGCCCACCACCTGGCGGGCGTGGATCAACTCTGGCCGGGCACGCCGAGATGGACAACGCAATAAAAATGCCCGCCTCTGATCAATTCCAAGACCAGAGGCGGGCAAACACTCAGTGAAAGGTCAGCTCTCCGCGGGAGCCGCGTACTCGGCGACGAGCTGCGCCCTCGCCAGCGTGTGGAACCGGAGGTTGAAGCCCACGACGGCCGGTGAGGTGTCCGAGTCCGGACCGAGTTTCTCCTGGTCCACCGCGTACACCGTGAACACGTACCGGTGCGCCGGATCCCCGGCGGGAGGCGCGGCGCCCCCGAACTCCTTCGACCCGTAGTCGTTGCGCACCTGCACCGCACTCCCGGGCAGACCCTCGAACTTCCCCGTGCCCGCACCTGTCGGCAATTCCGTCACCGAGACCGGAATGTCGAACACGGTCCAGTGCCAGAAGCCGCTCCCCGTGGGGGCGTCCGGGTCGAAGCACGTCACGGCGAAACTCCTGGTCTCCGCCGGGAAGCCCTCCCAGCGCAACTGCGGCGAGGTGTTCCCTGCCGCGTAGACCTGAGCGTCCTTCAGCGTCGCCCCCGCCTCGACGTCCTCACTCGTGACGGTGAAGGACGGCACGACGGGATGGAAGTCGTGGGGAAGCGGCGGCCTCTTGGACTCCGTCACCTCGGCACCTCCTGATCGGTTCCTGCTCGTTGAAAACTCTCGTCCCGAGCCTAGAAGCCTAGAACCAGTTACGGCGACTGCCGACCTCCGACAGCCACTGGTTGAGGTACGCGGCCCAGTCGGTCCCCTGGAAGTCGTTGAGCCCCACCTTGAAGGAGCGGAAAGAGTCGCTTCCCTCACTGAACAGACCCGGCTTCTTGTCCATCTCCAGGACGACGTCCATCTCGCGGTCGTCCGCGACGAAGGTCAGCTCGACCTGGTTGAGACCGCGGTACTGCTGCGGCGGGAAGAACTCGATCTCCTGGTAGAACGGCAGCTTCTGCCGGGTACCACGGATGTGCCCCTTCTCCAGGTCCGCGCTCTTGAAGCGGAAGCCCAGCTGGATGAAGGCGTCCAGCAGCGCCTGCTGCGCCGGCAGCGGGTGCACGCTGATCGGGTCCAGGTCACCGGAGTCCACCGCGCGGGCGATCGCCAGCTCCGTGGTCACACCGATGTTCATGCCACGCAGCGACTGACCGGCGATGTTCGTGATCGGTGTCTCCCACGGGATCTCCAGCCCGAACGGCACCGCGTGCACCCCGTTGGCCTGCAGCTCGAAGGCACCGCCGAGCTGGAGCTTCGTGAACTCGATGTTCTGCTTGTGCTCCTGGTCGTCGGGGCCCTCGACCTCAACCCTGGCCTGCAGCCCGACCGACAGTCCCTCGATCGCCTGGTTCACGGATCCGCCCTGGATCCGCACTTCGCCCTGGACGACGCCGCCGGGAACGACGTTGACCTCGGTCAGCTCCGTCTCGACCGAAGCCCCACCGGCCCCCAGGCTCGCAAGCAGTCGCTTGAACGCCATGTCTTTTCCTCCTCGGGCAACGCCCCGTTGTTGTTCTGTCCGGATCGGATCCTTGATCCATACATACGCGATCCAGCCGAGTCCGGTTCCGCGCCCTCACCCTGGCAAGACGGGCGCTCCCTGACCACCCCGCACGCAGTCACACGTGTGCACTACGCTTGTAGGCCATGATCGCGGCCCCTGACCGTACGCCCCTCACCCGGGACTTCTTCGACCGACCCGTACTCGAGGTCGCGCCCGACCTCCTGGGCCGCGTGCTCGTGCGCACCACTGCGGACGGTCCGATCGAGCTCCGCATCACCGAGGTCGAGGCCTACGACGGCCCGAACGATCCCGGCTCACACGCCTACCGAGGCCGCACGGCCCGCAACGACGTGATGTTCGGCCCGCCCGGATACGTGTACGTCTACTTCACCTACGGCATGTGGCACTGCATGAACCTGGTCTGTGGTCCGGAGGGCAGAGCGAGCGCGGTCCTGCTCCGCGGGGGAGAGATCACCGAAGGTGCCGAAGTGGCTCGCAAACGTCGACTTTCGGCCCGGCACGACAGAGAACTGGCCAAAGGCCCGGCCCGCCTGGCCACGGCACTGGGGGTGGACCGATCCCTCGACGGCACGGACGCATGCGCCCCCGGGAACTCACCACTGAGCCTCCTGCACGGCACTCCGGTCTCCTCCGACCAGGTACTCAACGGCCCGCGGACGGGAGTTGCCGGCGACGGGGGAGTCCATCCCTGGCGTTTCTGGATCACCAACGATCCGACCGTGAGCCCCTATCGGGCCCACACCCCCCGCCGTCGCCGAACTTGACTCGCCCCTGGGCGATCCGTAACGTAGTTCCAGCCGCTTGACCCGGGTACTGCGTTCAGTCAGCAGCCGGAAGCGGCCAACCCACTACCTACGACCTCCTCTCAGCGAGGGTCTATTCAGCATGCCTGCATGCTTGAATTTCGAGCTCGCGCAACTCGATTATGAGTTGCTGGGAGGATCGGCTAGCGTAGTGAATGTCGAAAGGCCGTGAGGCTAAAAGGCAAACCCAACCGGCTGGGAATCAGGACCGGAAACGGTCTGGTAAAGTCGGAACCGCCGGAAAGGGAAACGCGAAAGCGGGAACCTGGAAAGCGCCGAAGAAATCGGAGCCGGAAACGGTCTGGTAGAGTCGGAAACGCAAGACCGAAGGGAAGCGCCCGGAGGAAAGCCCGAGAGGGTGAGTACAAAGGAAGCGTCCGTTCCTTGAGAACTCAACAGCGTGCCAAAAATCAACGCCAGATATGTTGATACCCCGTCCATCACATTGTGGTGGGTGG